>NZ_AZFZ01000060.1 GCF_001435895.1 Lentilactobacillus parafarraginis DSM 18390 = JCM 14109
TTTTACTTTAACTTTGGGGGTATAGCTCATTGCTAGGTAATTTAGCAGGCGTTTTTATTTGCGCAACGTTGTCGTCCCGAATGGCTAAAATCAGCATGAGCATAAAGACCACCAGACTAAAGGAGGCAATCAGCCGCTGCCAGATCACCAGAAGGCCCATATTGATGACCGCCCCGGTGAAGGCAATTCCACTAGATTGATGATCTAAATTCATTTGAAGAAAGTAAAGGCCCACTGATAACAAGGTGGTCGACGCCAGTGAAATCACGCCCAACATCATCAGGCGCCACATATATCCCCAAGTCCGATGACGGGTCATTGCCCAACTGTTACCAGCCGCTTCAAATCCCCGTTGCCGCTTGAGAATCATAAGGGGCAAAACGAGCGTTAGGCGAATTCCGATGTATAAAACCAGGATGGCCACCGCCGCCAGTAAAATTTCCAGCCACGCATTTTTGGTCACCGTTTCCAAGATAAATGTCGGGATAGCCACTTTTGATAAGAGTGGCGAACTCAAATAAACGTTGGAAAACGGCAGTACCAGGATAAAGTAAATTGTAAAGAACAGAAAACTGCCAAACCGCAAATGGGCCATCTGGCTGACCGCGTGACCGGCAATTTGCCAGAACGTTTGGTTGTGGTGCCGAGAAATATTGTCAATGCCGGACACCAAAAAAGCAAACTGCCAAAACACCATTGCAAACAGTATCACCAGCAATGCCAGCAATTCCAAGACAGCCACCGGCTTGGTGGTGAGTAACCAGCCCACGTTTGTATAAGATATGTATGGCACGCCGTTGTACTGTAAGATCAGACTGGTTGAATACTCCATTAGCGGCACAAGAATTGCGCTGATAATCAAGTTCAATACAATCACCAGCGTCACGTAGGCGCCCCAGTTTTTGAAAAATAATTTAACCGACTGCCGCAGCAGCTTTTGCTTTTTCACAAGCCAAACTTCCCCTCATTTCGATAATAACGTCTTTATCTTAGCATAGTCGCATACGAGATGAAGGATTGGTGAATTGGCTTTCACAATTAATTAGATTGGCTCAATAGCACCCGAGCAAATTACGGACCTTGGATTTCTCAAGAACACTAATTTGAATCCCCATGAACGACCTAATACCACTATTTGGGAGATTCTTAAGAAAAACGCCGACTAAGTGCCAGCACCCAATCCATTGCCTTTGGTGGTAATAGGCTGGCCATTGGAATTGTCATATGGGCATCGGCGCCTAACCAATAACGCGTTCTTGGCAACTTTTTTACCGTAATTTTTGCAATCTTCTCCCCCGCCGCGTCCGCTGACATTGCATGGCGCAAGAAATTGGTCTGTGATGCCACCGCCTGATCGACTAATTTTCGGTACAATCGTTGATGCTTTGGACTCATTTTCTTGGCAAAATTCAGTGACAATTGGCCACTATACGCTGCCATGTGTGTTCGAATACCCCCGGGTTCGATCACGATCACCTTAATTCCCTGGGTTTTAACCTCACGTCTCAATGAATCACTCATTGCCTCAAAGGCGAATTTGGTTGCCGCATAGGCACTGTAATTAGGCAAAGCAACCCGACCGCCTACCGAAGTAATATTGACGATTGTGCCTTTGCTAGCACGCAACAGTGGCAACATCCGTTGGGCAATCGAAACTTGACCAAACAAATTAACTTCAAATTGTCTGCGCCACTCATCAATCCCCAACAGTTCAAACGGGGCGTTAAATTCAATTCCTGCATTGTTGATTAACGCCCGCAGTGGTCGTTTGTCCCGGTCGTTGGTGATCCTTCTAACCAAAGAATCGATGTTTTCGCCGTTGGTAATGTCAAGTAGAATTGGTTCGATATTAGGCCGACTTATTTTATCCGCTTCATCAGCCGATAACACCCCGCCCAAAACATGGTAACCCATCGCCGCTAGTGAATAAGCCGTTGTTTCACCCATCCCGGATGAAGCACCCGTCACAACAATCAACTCATCTTTGTTTGCACGCATCACCAATTACCGCCCTTTCCTCGCTTGTGCCTGTTCATGACAAACTTGAGTCCGTTTTCAAATGAGTCTACCACATAACCGATCAAATACTCAGATTATCAGTTACCTTTTTCAAAAAACTCGCTTAAAAGTCGTGGCTTTCACCACAATTTCTAAGCGAGTTTGATCAATCTAATTAATTAAAATTTCCATAAAAATGATCGCTGATGCTGATTCTCAGTTATTATTTAACCCCAACGACTTCAGCCAGCCACTCCAGTCCCAAACGGAACCATCGTGACATATGCTTGTCGCCGCGATCGCCATTGACAATCGCGGTCCACTTGTTAGCAAGGGCAATGCCGTGATTGCCGGTACCAAATTCATGAACTTCAAATGGTACTTTGTTCTTCGCCAATGCTTCGGCATACACGTGAATGTGGTCCAAAAATGGGGTCAAGCCATCATTGATTGACCCCCATACGAAGGTTGGCGGGGTGTTTGGTGTAACCGTCTTGGAAACGTCGGTACTCTTGATGCCCATCTTTTCGTCAAGCGTTGGCTTAATCACTGGGTATCCCAGCATGACGAATTTGGCGTGGGTATTGGCTTCGTTACCATAATCAGCGGCCAACTGACCGCCGGCAGAGAAACCAATAATTCCCAGTTTATCGACATCGACCTGTAAGTCATCGGCGTGGCTCACGATGTAGTCGAAGGACTGTTCAACCGCGGTTTTAGCCCCGGCATAACTTTTGTTTTCCAAAACCGGATAGTTCACAACGTAGGCTTGAAATGCCTGGGTTGCAAAAGTTAGCGCAACCCGCTCGGTATCCCGTTCCTTTAGCTGCTTGTAACTTCCGCCGCCAATAATCACAATTCCTGGCAGCTTTTCATCAGTGCTGCTTTGATAAATGTCTAATGACGAATTGTCCTGTTTTAATGAAACGTTCTTAATATCCATCCAATCACCTCACCCTATATGATAAGGTGAATTCGAAAAAAATGCTATCCAAACAAGCTGTAAAAAATCGTGAGATGCCCGCCACTCCGGAGGCTTGAGCACTTATAAGACTTTGTTATGTAACTATTCACATTTATGATAGTTACAAATTCGGCATATTAATGTTAAGATTTTCTCATTCAATTGACCAACCCGTTGTTAATAACTTATAATACACTTTGTTATTTTAAGGGGATTATCAAAATTCTGAGGAGAAAATTGAATATGTTCTGGTTTTCTAAACACAAAGTCATTTTAGCAATTATGGCGTCCTTTTTAATCGCGGGCGGAACATTCTTCGCAACCAGTCGCGTTGCCGATACAAGTTCCCAGGAAGTTAAAGTGGTGTACAACACCCCGGCAATCACGCACGCCTACGCCCTTCGCAAATCTGCTATTTTATATAATAACGTTGCGCTGACCCAGTCGTTGAGTAACAAGCCCTTCTTGAAGGATGCTTGGTACCGGACCCACACCGCCAAATTAATCTTCAACGGCAAGTCCCAACTCGCTTATCAGGTCACCAATGCCAGTGGCCGCAACACATTTTGGGTCTTACGGTCCCAATTAAAATCCATTAACAGCAAATCCTACAATTTGAAGCTTGCCAGTGCTGGCAACCGCTTCTATCATAAAAAGATTGGCTTCTTTGGCGACTCCATTCCTGCCGGATGGGATGGCTATCACTACTACCTGAATAATTCTTATCCGGATTGGCTTGCCAAGTATTTGGGAACTGGTAACCGGGTGGAGAACTTCGCGGTTCCCCACGCTAAAATTGTCGGCCACCGGTTTGCCTACATCGGGACAACCCGGGTGGCTCAGGATTTACCGGTTGCCATCAAGGCGCATCTCAACGAGATTAAGAATATGAACATGATCTTTGTCCACATCGGTACCAATGACTACACCAACAATTCCGGATCAGGGAATCTTCATAACGTCATCCGCCACTTACGGCGAGACGTAATGGCCATCAAGATGACCAACCCCCGGGCTAAGATTTACGGTGTCCTGCCGCTAACAAGGTTTGCGCCCGATGGGGAAAGCCGGCAAAACATGTTTAACATGTACGGCTACTCATTCGGCCAGCTTCGAAGCGCCGAAGCCAAAATGTATCGTCAATTAGGCATCTCGGTCGTAAACTTTGATCGCATTGCCCCAGATGTTATCACCGAGCAAAACCACGACGTTGTCTATGAGGATCATGAGATCCACCCAACACCGCAAGTTGCTCAGAAACTCGGTTACTATCTGGCAAAGTATCTTGCAACCAAATAATTAACAATGAAATCAATCAAAATGAGATCCAGTTAGAAACTGATGTAACTTAGTTTCTATCCGGATCTCATTTTTAATTTTATGGCTATTTTTCGAAGATTATCGTTTTAAATTCAATGTGACCATCGTGTAATTTGTCTTGGTATTGGTAACGTGCTGCTTGGCGGGCTTGCCCTTCTTCTGGATTTTCGTCACGGTATGCACAATTGACTGGCCCTTTTGCACCTTGGTCACAATCAATTTTGTGCCGCTGGCCATTAAGAATTCTTTTTCACCGACGTTGGTTGAAATCGGATCGATGTAAGCCCCATGATTGCCAGCTGGCAGATTGACCTTGAGAAGCACGTGCTGCTTAGAAAAGCCCAAGCCAATCATCTGACTCAGGGTGCACGAAGAATACGCCGGGTCGCTGTACGAACCGCCAATCTTCACTGACTTACTTCCCAATGATTTTTGCAGGCCAACCCACGACGTCCCGCGATAAACGGTCAGTGGCTTGTTCAGCTTAAACGCCTGCAGACCAACGTTAATCTCTTGAATGCTATTGGTGACTTTCTGACTTTGCTGACTATTGGGGGTTCGCAATGCCGTGTTAATTTTAGTGTATCCCTTATCGGTGTAGTACCGAATCGCCTTAATCTGAGATTTAGTGAGGCCCTTTGCCCACTTTTTGGAAGCCTGCTTCAGTTGACTGGTTGACTGCCAACTATTTTTAACCCCTTTGGCGTGATAAACGAATGCCCGCGGATTCACCAAGACGTACTGGTTGTGGTTGCGAGGAACCGTCACGATTAAATCCTGCCGATTAGCTAACCGCGCTTTAATCGTGAGCACGGTGTTCTTGGTAACCAAAAGGGTGTGATTATAATCGGCTTGCCCATGGGTCACCCCGTAGAGCTTCACGGGTTTATTTGTCACAATTCGCTTAGCCCCAACATTGTGCAGGTGGGCTTGATAATCGGTGGTAATGGTGGTGGTCACATTGCCCTGAACTTCTTTTTTAATTGATTTGCCACTTGCCGGACTCGCAGAAACAAGCCCGATTAATAATGCCATCGCAAGGATTAATTGCTTTGGTTTAAACATGAATAACCCACTCCTTTGAAAACAATAAGCATCATTCTACACTAATGGCGGATCTTTGCAAGTTGACCGCGAGTCAATCATCATTTTTGGATTTCAAATTTTACAGATGATTAACGGCCTTGTTAAAATGATTAAGTTTTCAAATTTAGCTTGCCATGGCAGCGCTTCACAGTCGACAATGGATTTGGTGTTACTAGGAGGGGTTCAAATCATGCAAGAAATCGCATCACGCACCACCAAACCAACCAGAAAGATCCCGCTGTTTATTCTTTACACGGCAGCCTTCCTGTTTATTTGTGTGCTCACATATTCGTTACCTTGGTTAGCCGGGCGAACGTTAATCTGGAACGTTGACGGGATCGCCCAGCACTTTCCAATTCTGGCCCAGTTTCAACGGATCCTCCAAGGAACCGCTCACCAGTCATTATTCGGCTGGTCATGGAACCTTGGCGCCGGCGCTGACCAACTAACCACGTTTGCCTTTTACATAGTTGGGGATCCGTTCAGCTACTTGATTGGGCTGTTTCCACCCAGCAAACTCGAATTGGGTTATCAGGTTCTTATTTTGCTGCGGCTGTACTGCGTTGGGCTGGCCTTTCTTGCCTGGGCTAACGAAAGATCATTCAGCCGTCATAGCAAACTGATCGGAACGCTAATCTACACGTTTTCTGGATACAACTTTTACGTCTCAATGCATCACCCGTTCTTTTTACTACCAATGATTATTTTCCCATTACTGGCAATGGGTGTTGAAAAAGTCATTCATCGCCAAAATTGGCTGCCATTGGCGCTGGCAACCGGTCTCGCGTTAATCAGCAACTTCTACTTTGCCTACATGTTGGCCTTGGGAACGCTGGTTTATCTAATCACCCGCTACATTCATTATCGTCACGGTGCCGATCACTCAATGCCAAATCTCAAAATTGCCTACTGCCTGATTCAAGCGGTTGTTACCGGCCTGATGATGGCCGGCGTTGTGCTGTTTCCAACCCTGATGGCCGTCCTAAACTCAACGAGAATTGCTTACCACGCCAAATTTGCGAACGGCCTACTGCTATATCCTGCCAAATACTACTTTTCATTGCCCAACCAGTTGATCACCAGCACAACCATTAAGGATTACTGGCTGGTCTTGAATTTCTGTGGGATTGCCTTTCTCGCCGGAGTTTACATTCTAAAACACTTCAAGGAAAATCGGGCCCTCGCAACGATTATCGTTGTCATTTTGGCAGCGGTCCTACTGCCCCAAGTAAGTGCCACGGCCAACGCCCTGTCGACGCCGTCAAACCGGTGGTTATTTTTAGCGGTCCTACCCGCTAGTCTGGCCGTCATGATTTTTGTGGACCACCTAGGCGAACTCACAAAGAGTGATTTGCGCTGGTTGATTGGCGCCACCATTGCGCTCATTGCGATGGTCTGGATTACCAAGGGCTTTACACTAAACGTTAAGCAAAACGATCTGATTGCCTATGGCTTTTTGATTGGACTGTTACTCTTGATTGCCTGTCAGAAATCGCTCAACTTATCAGCCACGACAGTCGCAATCACGCTCACAAGTCTGATCCTTGTCAACCTTGTCAGCAACGGTCAGGGGTGGCTGAGCCCCAACAACAGTCGGAACCTCGACTCAGAATTAGTGTCGGGATCAGCCTCTAAATGGTTGAAAGACTATTACGACGGTGCCGAAAAGGGCCTGCCAAAGAACACTGGCTTCTATCGGACCACCACCATGAGTAACTACTACCGGCACCGAACGGCGGGCAACAACATTCCCATGATCCTGGGAACCCACGATTTAGGGGCCTACTATTCGATTCAAAATGGTTACCTGTTGAAATTTAACCGATCAATCGGCAATTCTGACTCGGTGGTCAACTCGGTCATTGGCGAAGGCGACAGCCGCACCACATTGCTTAACATGATGGGCGTTCAGTACATGTTCGCCAAAACCGACATCGTCAAGCGTCCCCAAGCTGTTCCTTATGGGTTTCACTTCGTTAAGAACGCTCGGGGTGGCATCCTGGACTTTCCTGAGTTGCCGGTTCCCGGCCTCAGCAATCATTCCGGAACCGTTCTGTTGAAATCCGATTTAGCACTCCCACTGGTTTACATGCAAAACCACGTGATTTCAGCCTCCGATTATAACGGCCTCACGCCACTGCAACGGGAACAGGCCCTCACGACCGGCGTCCAGGTGGAAAAGCCAATTTCCGGTGTGAGCCGAACGACACCAACGTCTTCAATTCAAACCGTTGATTACACGCCGCAGCTATTCGACCAGCACATCGTGAATAACCCAATTAAGGCCACCCTGTACCGAATGCGTCATTCGCCAAACGCCCGTTATCGCCAGGCAGCTGCTAAGTTCAAAACCACGCTGCCGAAAAATAAGATTGCTATCTGGGAGAAGGCCACCGGTCTTAATCCGAAGGGTCGCCCGTTAACAAACGTGATTAATCAAAACCGCGACGTAACTGCCCGCAACGCTGCTGAAAATCAAACGGCCCTCAAGGTCATGGATAACGATGCCCAGGGTCACCACTTGGCCTACCGATTGGCAATTAAGCATCCCGAAAGGTACCGAAATTCCGAACTCTACCTTGAAATCAACGGCGTTTCGGCGACCCGCCATACCATGATGGATCGTCTCAATAATTTACGAGCCGATTCAATTGTCAGCGGCGAACCGGTTTCCAAACTGCAAAAGATCGACCGCTTACGGACCGCCGCCCAATATCCGGATATGGGCGGTTACCGAATTTCCGTGCAAACTGGCGATAACCAAAACACGGCCCGCCAGCTGCCAATCAACAACCTGTCAGACTATGAAAATCGGCAGCATATTTTGTTAAACCTCGGTTATTCCAGTAAGCAGCGAAAAGCATTAATTGTACGGTTCCGCGGCGTCAAGCAGTTACATTTCAACAGCCTCAAGTTAGTTGCCGTCCCATTTAACCGGCAATACAACTTGCGAATGAAACGCCTGCAGCAGACCGGCCTTCAATATCAAAAGGTCACAAATGACACAATTAGCGGTTACACAACGCCAGCCACCCAGACGCGCGTCATGACGACGTCCATTCCTTATACGACCGGTTGGCACCTCACTGTTGACGGCCAGCCCACCAAATTACGCCGCGTCAACACTGGATTCATTGGCGCCCGAATGCCTGCGGGCCGGCATTCCGTTAAACTCACTTACGAAACGCCTGGATTTAAGCTGGGCATTCTCTTATCGGTGATCGGCATTGGCTGGTTCGTCATCTTCTCATTGATCAGGCTGATCCTTAACATTAAGAACCGCCGCAATTAAGTTGGTTGTGTGAATTTGAAACGCATTCAATCTAAATACGCCATGACTTGATTGGGTGGCATTGACGGTTTAGTCCTCATGATTACAATAGAATGTGGCTTTAGATAATGGATTCAATTATCTAAGGATTTCTTAATCTGACAGACTTTGTTTTTGAGTTAAGCCTGAGTTAAGGTTATTCTGGTAAAAATTAGAATACGTTCAATTATTGAACGCCAACTTCAAAATCAATAAGGTCAGGTGATCGTGGAAATATATGGCAAAGAAACGAATTGAATGGATTGATATCGCAAAGGCGTACGGCATCATTGCCGTCGTCATCGGCCACGCTTTAAGCAGCGGCCTTACAACTCACGTGATTTATTGGTGGCACATGCCGCTATTCTTCATTATTGGCGGCTTCTTCCTGAAACCAATTAATGTCCAAAAGCTATCTGAATGGAAAAAGTTCTTTAATAAACGCATTTATCGTGATCTGCTCATCTACTTTATGGCTGGGATTGGCTTGATCCTGCTTTATAGCATTCTTTACAATAAGGATTGGCAATACCTGGTCAACCATTGGTCACGATTAATTGTTGGGGGCCGAACCCTCAACCTATACACCAGCACTTTCTGGTTCATTAACGTTTACCTGCTCTCGATTGTGGCGGTCACCGGATTAATTTCAGTGGTCAAACATCGCTGGCTGCAGTTAACAATTGTCTCAATAGCGCTGTTTCTCGGCACCTGCTACGACAAGATCAATTGGCTGCATCTTTACAATTTTGAAACAATGCCTTGGAACGCCGACATTGTCCTCATTGCCGCGTTCTTTACCTACATTGGCTATCTGGTTTTCCATACCAACTACCACTGGATTGAAAATCCGAAGGTGATCGGCATGATCGTCGCGGCGATGGGCGCTTTAGTTGCCCTGTATCTCAACGGCCAGTTTGATTTTCAATTTTCAATGAAGTCCCACCTCATTGAAGGATCCCTGCCAAAGGTTCTGCTGGTTGGGACAATCCCATTGATCTTCTCGTTTGGCGTGATGGGGCTTTCATATCTCACCACCCATTTCAGCAGCAGCTTCATTCTGGCAACCATTGGTCAGCACACCATGATTATCATGTATCTACACAACGCATTACTTGATATGACAACCATGGCCGGCATTGATAACATTGCGACGAAGGTCATTATCGCCGTGATCGTGCCAATGCTCATTACGTTACTGACGCACCCGGTTATCCGGAATCGCAGTCTGTATCTTGATAATTAAACATCAAATAACGCCACCATTGAGACACCTCTTGAGGGTTTCGCTGGTAGGCGTTATTTTCTTGATCATTTAGCGTCCTCATTCATTGACAGGCATCATAATCCCTATCATAATAGATGCGAATTTAGTTATAAGAAGATGATTATTTGCAAACACTTCAACAAACAGCCGGCGACTTATCAGATTCCCAACTCAACTTGGTGCTGACGGCAGCCTGGGACATGCTCCAACATGATGGCTACCCAGCAATTACGATGGCCGCCATTTCCGTGCACACCGGCATTAAGAAAAACTTGTTAATCAGACGCTGGCCCAAGCGTTCTCTGCTGGTTCGCGAAGCACTCATCAAATTTGATCAGCAGATTGTCACGCTGAAGACGCCAAACAGTGGCAATCTTCAGCAGGATCTTATCAAATTATTTAACGAGATGCGTCCTGAAATCAATGAGCTCAGTCAACCAATGTTTGATGACTTCATTCAGGAACAATTAATGGCTGCCTCTCCCAACCAAATTTTGTCGCTTGCTTCAACAGGACCGAATTTCGATCACGTTATCCAAACAATCTTAAAACGCGCCGACCGGCACCATGAAATTAATATGGGACAGCTTCCCCAGCAGGCTGCTGCCCTCCCAGAACTCATGCTCATTAACCAAATCATCCATCATGACCACAGCAGCAAAAAAGACTTGGCCCAAATTGTGACCAAAATTTTGATGCCGGTCATGACCGCCTCGAAAGTAAAATGGATTTAACCAACAATCTGAGCGCTGAACGGCGGCCGCTAAAAGCGGATAACCACCAGCCCACTAAAAAAATCCCCTACCCAGCAAATCAGCCGAGCAGCGGATTTTTTTCGATCATTTTTAATTAAACACGCGGGCCACGCCAGCCACGTCCGAACGTTGGCCATTGCGAATCGGCTGCACCATAATCCGTGGCGGCCAGCTTTCGATGACCCGGTTGGCCCCCAGATAAATGGCGACGTGCCAGATAACATGGGTCCCCGGTTAATAATAGAAGATCAGATCGCCGCGTTGCCGATGACGATAGGCAACGTGTTTCAATTTCTTGCTTGCCCAGAGATTCCGCGAGTTCCACTCGTTACCAGGATAGGCGTGGTGAATGGCGCTCACCGGAACTGGGCTAATGCCACCGGCGTACAACGCCTGCATCACGAGGCCGGAACAATCGGTGCCATATTTAGGGCTTGAAGATGACCCGACCAGATATGGATTACCCATGTAACGAGTTGCTTGGTGGATCATCGCGTTAATATGCGCTTGGCGTCCCTGCCAGGCAAACGCCTTTAACGGGGCCACGTAACTGTCAATCGCGGTCCAGGCATGCTTGGTAAATCCCATTTTAAGCCAGGTTGCTTCGTTTACGTTACCGGTCACCTCAAGATGATGCCGTCGCTGAAACGCCTTCACTGCTTGATACGTGGCCTGATTATATTTATCATACCCCGCAAAAGTGCCCATTTTGCGCATAATATACCAAGTCTTGATGCCTTCAAATCCCCGTTTAACAGTGTACCCTACCTTTCCGTAAGGCTTAATTTGCTGGTAGTGAACTTGATAGTACTTCTTTGGATTTTGATAGCCGGCCGTCTTCGCAACGAAAGATTGGTTAGCCGTAAGGTATTGTTTGTGATTGGTTTCAAGCGCGGTTATCTTGCCGTTTCTTTGGACAACGTCGGCAATTTTTAGGAAGGTGCCCTTCTTCATTGCCTTAACCTTTTTGGTTCGCGCTGCATCCCGATAGAGATTCACAGCGGTTTTGGTTCTCACAATTTGTGGATTGGTGGTAAACGACGCAGCCGAAACCGATAATTGGCCCAGAACACTGACAAGAACCGCGACTCCAACCATTAAAATCAATTTTGTTTTTAATTTCATCATGAATTCCCCCGACTTTTAATAACTGAGTGCCCGATAACCATCATGCCGCCGGTGTTTCTGAAAGGTGGTGATTCCCATACTGTCACGCTTAGCCGTCCACGGATCGTTGTAGTAAACCCGCTTGGTTGAATAGCCGGTCACCGTGAGGGCGTGATTAACGAATCCGTCAACCCCATTCACCCACACAACCACTGCGTGATCCTGGTTAATCTGAGCTTTAATCTTCCCAAACGTGGCCCCGGTCATATTGATCGCCGATCCCGCATGGCGTTTAACAAGTTTCATCAGGCCGCCGGGATAGATCCACCACCCCGATTTTGAATACGGATTGCCAACGAACCCCTTGTTTGGGTTCTTACTTCGGGGCATCTCCCTGGCCAACGCCGTTTTCGTAACGGCAGCGCCGGAATACCTGAGCATCATCGCCGTTGCGGTGATTTCACACCCGGTCGGCAATTGTGGACGCTGGGCAATCACGGGGACATTTAACCTAAGATACGACTGGCTCATCCCCGCATTCAGCATCCAACCCACCACATGATGGCCCACGGTAAATTTCAGCCAGGTGCCATCGACGGTCACCTCTTCGCGGATCACATGGGCTTCTCTACCGGCATACTTAGTCGCCCTTGCGATTGGCGTCATATTGGCGGCACTCGTCTGGCGGCCGCCAGATTTATAAATGTTGCGACTGAGCTCGCCGCGGGGACTGACTCGCCGATAATAGTCAGCCGGCGTATTTGAATAAACCTGCTGAAAGCTGCTGTCCGCCAATGCCGGCGTTGCCATCGCCATTGAAAAGACCCCCATGCCGACTATCAGTATGAACTGCCAAATTTTCATGATTCGCCCCAGTTTCTGATCGTAATTAAATTGCTATCCAATGATAAGTTAAATTATATAGGAAAATAGTACGATTGAAAATAGGCTTTTCATATTTTTTAAACAGCGTCATGGAAATAAAAAACAGTTAGCCGCGTGAAACGCACAGATCAACTGGGAAACCACTCAAGAATGAAGTAAGTGGCTCGGATAGGGAACAATCGCAATGCCTCCCCAGATAAGCCGACTCAATTCTTCGAATGAAACGACGTTCTTGGCATACGAACCATTCTGAACGTTTTCGACGTGTCGTTGAATTACCGAAAAGATTAGTGTCATCGGTAAACTGCGGTCAATTGATCGCAGCACCCCTGCTTGAACGCCATCTTCAAATAACGTTGCAACCGGATTGTGGCCACTCACCAATTTTTCGATTAAATCTGGAAAGCTTTTAGACAACCCTTTAATTTGGGAAATGACAAACAAACTGTAAGGATTCGCCATTGCAAAATCATACATCGCCTTAAGATAGTTAAAGCACCTTTCTATGATGGGGCGGTCAGCATCCATTACAAGCTTCATTTCTGGTGTTTCTTCCAATCTGCTAATTTCTCGGAGATAAACGCCCTCCAGCAACGCTTGTTTGTCCTCAAAATACAAATAAATATTTGATTGGGAAATACCGACGTGTTTAGCGACTTTAGTGGTCGAAATGGCGCTGGCACCATAATTGATGATAATGGCAACAGTTGCATCCAATATTTTAGTTTCTTTAGTTAAATCTTTCTTCTTCATAGTGTTAGATTACCAGAAAATACCAAGATTTCAAGGTTGACAAAAGATAGAATTATCCTTTATAATCGCTTTGATAAAAGATAAGCCTATCTTTTAAGGAGGAAACTAAAATGAAAATTACTTTATTAGGATCTCTTGGTCATATCAATCGCGTTCTAATTCCCAGTCTTGTTCAGGCCGGTCACGAGGTAACTGTGATCAGTTCGAACCCCAGTCGAACTGCGGCAATCAAGGTAATTGGTGCTATTCCGGCAATTGGCTCAATGGACGATAGTCATTTTTTAACCCGTCAATTTACAGGTGCCGACGCCGTCTATTTAATGATTTCCGGAAATCAGACAACTAACGATACGTTATTCAATGCTGCCCAAGCACAGGGTGAAATATTTGCTGACGCGGTCCGGAAATCCCACGTAAAAAACGTCGTTAATCTTAGTAGCCTTGGTGCCAATAATCCCGATTCTGGTTCACTATATGCCTACCATGCCATTGAAGATCAGCTCAGCAAACTTCCGAACGTCAACGTCGCCTTTATTCGTCCAGTTGGTTTTTACAGTAATCTTTTCAGTAACCTTCCAAGTATTCGTAACGATCACGCAATCTACTCAAATATTCCTGACAGTCTACCTCAACATTGGGTCGACCCAAGCGACATTGCCTTAGTTGCGAAAAGCCTGGTTGTCAGTGTACCAGCTGGCAAAACCGTGCACTATGTTTATAGCGATACTTTTTCACTAAATGATTTCATAACACAGCTTTCACAGGCATTGCCATTGCCAGATCTGCATTTTGTTCCAATTACCGATAAACAAACTCGTGATCAGATGATCGCTCACGGCGTCCCGAAAGACACCGCGGAACAATTCATCAAAATGAATGTCGCCCAACGACATCCCAGCAGCCTTTATTCTGACTTTAATGCAAAAAAGCCTCGGGCTGGAAACGTAAAGCTAGCGGACTTTGTGAAGACGTTTGTGGTTGCCTATAATCACCCAGACCAAGCCGATCGTCCGAACACGGTAATCGATCATTAGGCATTTCAACTAATATCAAGTTCTATCGGAATACAGTATCATTTAACTGTTAAAAAATACACTCAGTCGCCAACCGTCACTGACATGCGTGACAATCACCGACTGAGTGTATTTGGTTTGCAATCGCTGGGTGCAAACGGTGTGGGGAATTCTTATTCATCTTGTGAGGCTAATGATACAAAATAACTGGTTCAAGAAATCTGATTAAGAAACGAGGTCCCAGGGAACTGACTGGGAATTCCAAAGTTTTCAAGAATCGTTGCGCCAATATCACTGAAAGTGCGGCGGGTTCCCAACTGACCACCATGTGCATTGGGGGATGCGGCGATCAGCGGAACAAATTCTCTGGTATGCCTGGTGCGGTTGCTGGTCTGATCATTGCCGTGATCGGCAGTGATTATAAGCAGGTCCGTGGGTTTGAGTTGATTGATAATTTCTCCTAATTGACGGTCTACCCGCATTAATTTCTCTCCATAACCCTGGCTGCCCAACCTGTCACCATTGGAAGCTTCAAAATCACCCAAATCAGTCATTATCAATCCGAAAGCCTGCTCTTCCATGACGGTGATCAGTCGCGTCAGCCGATCATCGCTATTCAGCAGGCTAATTGATTTATCAATTCCGTGATTGGCAAAAATGTCATCCACTTTACCAATGCCGATAACCGGTACATCACTTCCAGTTAACAAATCTAACACGGTATTTCCTGGCGGAATCATTGCATAATCGCGACGGCCACCGGCGAGAATAAAATTTGAAGGGGCCTCACCGGCAAACGGCCGAGCAATAATTCTGCCAAGCCTCAAGTTATTTTTGTCAGCCACGAAACGGATAAACCGACAGATTCGATAGAGCTCGTTTCTGGAAACAACTGCCTGATTGGCGGACACCTGCAATATTGAATCACTTGAAGTAAGTACAATAATGTCACCCTCTTGTGTTTGCTGTAACCCATAGTCGTTAATCGCATCCCCGATTGAAGAGCGACCATTTAAAATAACCTTTCGATTGGTGAATTTTTCGATTTGTTTGACGAACTTAGCCGCCAGCCCAGTTGGGAACGTTTGAAGCGGCCGCTGAATCGACAACCCCATCATTTCCCAATAGGCCGTTAAACTGTCGCTGTAACCTGCAGCTGGCTGAATTCGGCCAACATAGCTGGTTAACGGGTGCGCCATTGACATCCCCGATAAGGGTGCATCCCGTGAAATATTTGCCAGTCCCAAAGCGGTGAGCGTTGGTAGCTGCAGGCGGCCCTGAAATTGTTGGAACCCGTGGCCAAGGAGTTCGGCCCGCTGATTTCCATCTTTTTTAGCGTCGACTGCGGCACCCGTGCCAACCGAATCAAGCACAACCATGACTATTCGATTAAATCGCTTCATATCTTCTCCCATCATCCAGATCCGGATCTTCTAAAAAATGATGATCCAAATCACCTTTCATAAAAGAGTGTATCATCTTGGAACTCCCAAATCGTTGTGACATGTTACAAAAAAAGGCCGCTCACTTTTGTAGGAACCGACAAGTGCCCCGCCAGTTCTAAGACGCAAACCCGAATAATAACTATAATGGTATCGAAATGTAAAATGATATGTATTAAACCAACAAAATGCGGTAAAGTAGAGGCAGCTAACGAAACTTGGAGGTGGCGGATTTGATCGATTTACAGACGATCGTTGAAAGAGAACAAGATCGCATTGTCCAAGTCAACAGCGTATCGCTTCACGGTCAGACAGCTAATGCCATCACGATCATGGACACGGGTGCCGTTGACAGTTGGGCTAAGGCCGGCGAAATTGTGATTACGAGTTCGCGAATGATGCCGGCCAGCGTTGCCGGAGCTGAACGCCTTGTTCGTGAATTAGCCAGCAAAAGAATCAGTTGTTTGATGGTGAAACCCTATGATGACGCGGCTAAGTCAAAGTTTCCCAAACGCCTAATCGACCTCGGCGACAAGTTGGCCTTTCCACTATTTAAAATTAAATCGAACAGCACTTACATTCAAATATTAAATGAAATTAACGGCTTACTCTTACAAAATCGCCGGATGAATAAAATGGCTGATCTGGATCTTGATTACCTATTAAAATCCAACTCAGCGACTGATAAAGACTTCGACTTTGTCTCCGGCTTAAAGGGCGTTGACCTGTATAAGCTTCAGGCACGGGTGACGCGAATTGCGTTTGCAAAAACGCCCAATCCCAGCGAACGCTTGAAAGTCCAATTTGACTTAATTAACCAGGCGCGGGCTTGGTTTACCACCGTTGAACGGGAGGAGAAAATTTTAGCCTTCTTCGTGGTGGAAGCAAGTAATGGCGCAACGGTGATTTCATTCTTCAACCAAGCGCAGGCCGAAAAGCCGCCTCACGATCGCAAAATTTACCACCAATTTATCAATAACGTTCACATCCCCCATTTTTCCGTCTATGAAGGGGTTTCGGCGACTCATCCATCTAAAAAGCTGCACCGAGCGTTCATTGAAGCTTCGTTCGGGGTCAAGATTGCCCGCACGTTGGGCTGGGCTGAACACCCGATTTTTTACCGAGATGTCAGTCTCTGGGATCTGGTTAACCGGATTACAACCAACCAGGACAGCCGCCTTTATCCCGCTCGAATGGATGAGTTAATGGAGAATCCGGAAATCTTTGAAACCGTGGAGGCGTTCTTTGAACAAAACGAATCGTTTAAGGACACTGGCGAAGTCCTCTTCACCCACCCCAACACGATTCGTTACCGCCTGAATTTAATTTACGAACAAACCGGCTTGGATTACCGTCACACCAACGATAAATTTTTAATTTACATCGCCCTCATTAAGAAGCTTCTGTCTGATACAAATGACTAAGAAAGGCCGCAATTTCACCGCCTACCATGATTAGAACGACTGCTAACCATGCCAGCGATTGAAATTGCGGCCTTTTTTGCTTGGTCCAGTTTTCTAAACCCGCCACGACCCATCTGAGCGTTGTGTAATCAACCGCGTATGGCCGCGGCGCACATCTTCTGCGGCCAGCGACAGGATTCCCTGCTTGAGCGACGCGGGTAAATCAGCTACCAACGCATCGAACTCTGTTGATGAAATGGATTGGCCGGTCAGTAATTTATAGCGCTGCATGGCAACGTGCCGCAGGGCTGAAAAAATCTCGCCGTGAAGTGAACCCTGCAAGTTGGACACTT
>NZ_AZFZ01000061.1 GCF_001435895.1 Lentilactobacillus parafarraginis DSM 18390 = JCM 14109
GTCTGAGATTGGGAATTCCCAATCTTTTTTGGTACCAACGATTAATTTAACTTCCCAAGTTCCCGACGAACCTGAGGGGCCTCCTGCTTACTGCTGGTGAAAATAATCCGATCGTTTAACTTCAACGGGGTCCCGCCGGTTGGGCGAATGAAGCGTTTATCCCGATAAATCTGGGTAATCGTAATCTTATCAATAAACGGAATGTTGCGAACCTGAATATCCGCATACCGGCGATTACGAAGGGCCACTTCGTAGACGCTGGCCTCGGTTGAGGTCATCAATCGCATGGTTGACGGTGCTTCAATCAGAGCACGCAACATACTGATGTTAACGTCGGGCGTATTGTATAATTCAACGCCCAACCGGTCTAACTCATCCTGCTTCTCATCGAGGATGTTTCGGTCCTCAAATCGAACAATCACCCGTTTGACACCGTACCGCTTCGCGATTTTAGCAAGCTCGTAATTTTTCTTCGAGTTCACCTGCCCTAAAACAACGATATCAGCATCAAAGACCCCTTGATTGACCATAAATCCGGGTTCCATGTTATCCAGCAGCGAAATTGTGACTTCGCTGTTAAACGCCCGGTAATTATGCTGATTATTGGTATACATAGTTACATCATACCAGCCCTTGGCCAGTTGCTGGGCAACCGGAACGGTCGTTAAATTCGTGCCGATAAAGTGAACGGTGGTCTTCTTGAGATCCTCGGCTTCCGCTGAATATAATTTGTTAAAGGTGAGCGGTCCAAGTACACAGGTGATGATGGCTGCTAACAAAAACGCCCCCGATTGCTGAGTGGTAATCTGGTGAAGATGTGAAGCCACCTGAAGAACCGCCAAGACCACCGTAATCGTTGTCGCTGACATGGCAGTCCCGGCCACGGCATTCATGGTCTTAAACCGCCGCTTCAACGCAACGTAAACCAGACTCTTTGAAAGCAAATACCCGACAAAAATGACCGGAATCAAAATCAGGGTGTGGGGATTTGAAACCAGCTGTTTCAGGTTCAAATTAACCCCACTCATGATGAAGAAGATCGGAATAAAGAACCCGTAACCAATCGAATCCAGGCGAACCTTGGTCTCCTCATGAGGTTCCAGTAATTTGATGACAATCCCCGCTAAAAAGGCTCCCAGAATTCCTTCGGCCCCAACTGACTCAGCCACGGTGACCAGGGTGACGATCATGAAAAATGACAGCCGGACATCCAATTGGGTAGTCGATTTATTAATGCGGTCAAAAAATTTAAAAAATGCCTTAAACCGCCAAAAGAGCCCGGCCGCGGCAACCAATATGAGGAGGATCAGCCATAAGGACTTCGAATTCGGACTGTACGCCGACGCATAAAATGTCAGGCTGACCATTGGAACAACTTCGCCAAGGGCCGCAATCAAGAGAATTGCCTGGCCAAATGGTTTGCTGAGCAGTTCTTGTTCCTTCAACGCCGCGATCACAATCCCCAGCGAGATGGTCATAAATAAAATTGAGGATAGCCAGACGTCTGAAAATAATCCGGTCAGCTTTAACAGGTAGCCCATCACGACAGCCATCACGACAATGGATCCGTATCCGGCGGTGGCGATGGTAAGTACCGAATATTTTGGCGCGGCTTTCTGGTCCTTTTCCGCCAGCGGTGACAGTCGCTGCGGCCGGCGTTTAAATAGACTGAAGTCAATCTCCATGCCGCTTAAAAATAACAGCACGATCACCCCGACATTTTGCAGGAGGTCAAGGGTGGCGTTGGTCTGAATCCAGTTAAACAATGACGGCCCCAGCGCGATTCCCACCAGAATTTCCACGACGGCAGTTGGAAGGAAGGTCACTTTAAGCCTGGCCATGGCAAGCGGAATAATCAGTGCTGCCAGTAAAATGATGACTAACGATAATTGGTTCAACGATATCAGCTCGTTTCTACTTCGAATTTTCTCATTGTGAGCAACCGGTTCTCAAGCCCACTTTTTTAATAAATGAACAGCTAACAGCCTAATTGGAATTGCAGCGAAAATCAATCATTATTCACGGATCTCAACAATTACCTGCCGGCTTGAACAGCTCTGGTTAGTCACAAGTGACTTGTAAGCGGTTATAATAATAGAAAAAAGGAGGCCATCATATATGGACACACGATGGAACGACCCACTTTACACCACCACCGGGATTAATTCAGAGGGCTTGGAAGGCCACGCGTACGTGCCGAATGGATTAAAAGTTAAAACTAGCAACCCGCTCAATTCCCATCCGGGAACCAATCCCGAACAGCTTCTCAGCCTGTCACTAAGCACTTGTTTGGAAGCCACCCTTGAAGCAATCGAACGGGAGCATCATTTGCCCCACACCTCTGAGGTCCGGGTTCACGTTGCTTTTATCGGTTCTCGCGCCAGCTACCAATTTTTAGTCCACGCCCAAATCAAGGTTGCCGGGGTTGATTTTGCCACCGCTCAAGCAATGACAGAGGAAGCTGAACACCGTTGCCCAGTTTCCAAACTGTTGGCAAACAGTGGCAATTACACTGTCGAAACCGTCACCGAATTCACTGACCCAAAATAAGTATAGACCGTTAAATTAGAATTTTTTTCATATTTACGTAAAGAATTTGGCTTCTGGGGTAGTATCATCCGCAGTTTTGCGGTAATATTTATTTAAATTAAGTAAATAATTAACTGGTTTTATTCGTAATCGTTCGACTTTTATTGAGATTTATGTATCAACCGGCTTGATTTTAAATAAATTTTTCAAAAATGCCATTATCATGTATAATCTCATTTAATGACATTATTAGAAAACAGGAGGCATTTCTTTTATGGATAGAAAAATCCCAAACATCATGGGTACTCAGCATCCAGATAACGCAGGGGTTCCGTTCTTCAAGAACCACCAGAACCCCTTTATTTCGGCTTATCGGGAAATTGACGAGGCTTATGAGAACTTTTCAACACTCGACGCGGATGAATATATGTGGGACTGGGAAGGTAAACATGCCGATGCGTCAGTCATCGACCGCCTTTACTCTGAGCATTACGATTACTTCAAGCAGCATCCACTTGGTAAAGACAAGTTTTTGACTTTCCGTTTTCCAAATATTTGGGAAGAAAAGGGTTACAGCCTCATGCAGGCAATGACCACCATTCTTTCAGCCGAGGACTTTGCGAAGGATTTGGGATTTGATCAACGACCGCTGTTTGAAGCCATCTTACCAATGACGCAATCAGCTGACCAATTGATCGAAATGGAAGATAAATTTGCCAGCCTGGCCCATTACAAATCCAAAGAATTTAATACCGGCCACGAAAATTCCGATACCCTCCAAATGATTCCGTTATTCGAAGGTTTCCAGTCCCAATTGGATGCCCCTGAAATTTTGACGAAGTTCTTGGAAATGTATAAGAAGCACTTTGGTCGCGACGTTGAATACATGCGGGTCTTTCTTGCCGGCTCCGATTCTGCGCTGTCTAACGGCTTTTTAAACAGCATTATCGGTAACAAGTTGGCCCTCAGTCACCTTGCCAAGTTCGAGCAGGATAGCGGCCTTCCAATCTACCCAATTGCCGGAATGGGCAGCACGGTCTTTCGGGGCGGCCTATCTCCAATGATGCTTGATCGTTACTTGGAAGAATTCCCAGGATTAAAGACCGCGACGATCCAATCCGCCTTCCGTTATGACTATCCACTTGACGTGGTTGAACCAGCCATCATGAAATTGCGTGAGGGTCTTCAACAAAGCAAGTTTGAAATCATTCCGGAAGATGACGAAAAGACCTTACTGGAAATCGCTGAAAAAGCTGCTAAAGAGTATCACGTTACGCTTGATCCGCTTATCAATGATTTGCAGCCAATCTTCGACGTGTTCCCAAAGCGGCGTGACCGTCACCAACACGTTGGAATCATCGGTTATTCACGGGATGTCGATGGTTACAAGATGCCACGTGCAATTACCTTTACCGGTGCCCTGTACTCGATTGGCGTGCCACCAGAATTTATCGGCGTCGGCCGGGTTCTGACCAAGTTAAGTGACAAGGAACTCACCGTATTGAGAAAGTACTACCACAATATTAAGGGTGACTACGAACACGTTGCCAAGTACTTCAGTAAAGAAGCCCTAACCGCCCTTCAAAATCAAAATCCAGCCTGGAAGGCCGTTGACGATGATATTGAAGGCATCGAAAAGCTCTTTAACATCGTTGCCGGTCCAGAAACCGAAGAGCAGGAAAAGCATGCTCAATTGGCTGCCGATCTGGTTAAGATTTCGGATGACACCACTAAGACGACGCTGATTCAACGGCAAGCAACCTTGCGGAAATTCTTAGGTTAATGTCCCGCTCTGATCAGTTTTTATCTTAAAATCACGATTAAAATACCGCAAACATCGATTTATTCCCGATGTTTGCGGCATTTTTATGTCATTGGCATTATAATAAAGGGAGAATCATTAACGGGGTTCAATTTCTATTGTTGAAATGGAGGATTTTAATCATGTTTAAGAATCATGTTATGAAGCGTTTAATCGTTGGTGGATTAGCCTTGACCGGTTCAATGCTATTGGCATTTTCAGCTCAGGCCGCAAGTGAACCCGGTTCACTAAGCTATCATAAAGCCAGTGAATACGCCGCAATTGGCGATAACTACCAGCAATTCAAACTTTACAACCACGTTCCAAACAGTCAATACAAAAACATCAAGACAATCTCTTGGAAAAAGGCCAAACTCAGCAATCACGGTGTCACCAACAAAACGGTGCACATTGACCTCTATGCAACCCAGGGGACGCAATATAACTGGTACCGGATTTCAAAAGTCAACGTCCTTCGCGGCAAGAAAGTTTTGAGTAAAAATGCCAAGCAGAAAGTTCAAAAATATTGGGTTTATGGCCAAGCACTGGTTCTACCAAAAGTGACAACCCAAACAGTTTTTAATTAGCCTGCTAGCCATATCCAAGTCGGCTGCCTGACCGATTGTTTTCAAAAAAATCATCCCTTTCATTGTGCTATAGTGTTCTTATAGTGAGAAAGGAATGATTTTTTTGAACAATACACGAAACAACTCCAGCTGCACCGCCGTTTTAGTCGGTAAAAACGCAACTGTCGATGGCTCGACCATGATTGCCAGAAACGAGGATGCCGGTGGCGGGATTAATCCAAAACGGTTTGTGGTGGTCACACCGGATCAGCAGCCCACTGAGTACATATCAACGTTTAACGGATTCAAATTAACGTTGCCGGCCGACCCACTTCGCTATACCGAAACGCCCTGTGCTGATGTCAGTGACGGCGTCTGGGGCGAGTCCGGAATTAATACCGATAACGTTGCCATGAGTTCAACCGAAACCGAATTTACCAACACCACAGTTTTGGGAATCGATCCGCTCGTGGATGACGGCATTGGCGAAGAAGCCATGTTAACGGTGGTTTTACCCTATATCCATTCCGCCCGTGAAGGTGTCAAACGACTAGGCGCCCTCATTACAAAGTACGGCACGTGCGAAAGTAACGGCATTGCTTTTTCCGATCAAGATGAGGTCTGGTACTTTGAGACGGTTGGCGGCCATCACTGGGCAGCCGAACGGATTCCGGACAACACATACGTCATTGCCCCTAACCAAACTGGGATTCAAGAAATTGATTTTGATGACCCGGATCATTTCATGTACTCAGATGATCTGAAATCATTTGCTGAAACCTACCACCTCAATAAATCCCCCAAAGGGTTTAACTTCAGAGCGATTTTTGGCGAAGACCTTCAAAGCGATCACTACTACAACACGCCACGGGTCTGGTATGGCCAACGGGTCCTAAATCCCAAAATTAAACAGGATCCGGAAAGCCGCTGCATGCCGTTTGAACGGGTGCCGGCTCACCTAGTCTCAGTTGAAGACGTTGCGTTTATCCTGAGTAGTCACTATCAGGAAACGGATTTTGACCCCTACGGCAAAACCGGCACGCCAGAGACGCGGCAGCGGTATCGGCCTATCGGAATGAACCGTAACCAGGAAATGCACATTTTACAAATCCGTCCGGACTTTCCTGCCGACCACGCTGCCATTCACTGGCTTGCCGAAGGGGTTAATATTTTTAATACCCCAGTGCCATTCTTTGCCAACTGCTTAGATACCCCCGCGAACTTCAAAAATACCCCCCTGCGAACAACCACCGAGAGCTTCTACTGGCTGAATAAGCTGGTTGCAATGCTGGCCGACCCATTCTTTGCCGAACATGATTGGGATGCCATGACCGCGGTTTCTGAAAGTCGGAAATTTGGTTTTGCCAAGGGCCGTCAAGCCGTTACGTTAGCCGACAAAGCCTTTGCGGATCAAAAAGCTGCCGATTTGCCAAGGTGGCATACTGAAATTAACGCGAAGATTGCCGCAACCATTACGGATAATTTAAAGGACTTACTTCATCAGTTAGTTCTTCTCCGAGCCGAAAAGATGGTCCCAACCTTTGAAAAAGGCGGCGAAATGTAGCCAACGGAAGTTCCCCGTTACCTGACGAACAGGTTGACCGCAAAATTTTGCTTCATAGTCTCACAAAAAATACGAATCTCAGCAGCAGTGATCACCCACAGCTGCTGGGGTTCTTTTTTAATGAGCCAATCATGGCAAAAAAGTGATGTTTTGCTTGATGTTTTCACAGAATCCGTGTATCCTCTTATTTAAAGTAAAACCTACTTTTATTTTTATTCGTTTAAAAGTACTTGATACTTTTATTAATTGAAGGGAGTTTCGCAATTATTATGGATAACACTAAGCAACGCACCACGTTCATCTTCTTAATTATTGGCACGGCGTGGCTGTTTGATGCCATGGACGTTGGTTTGCTATCATTTATTATGCCCATCGTTCATCAACAGTGGGCCTTGACCAATTCACAAACCGGCCTGATCAGCTCTGTCAGCACCGTCGGCATGGTTTGCGGTGGCTTTTACTTTGGCCACCTGGCCGATCGAATTGGCCGCAAGAACACACTGATCGCCACCCTGCTGACATTCTCGATTGGCAATCTGATTTTGGCCGTCTCACCCGGCTTCTACACGTTCTTAGGAATTCGGTTCTTTGTTGGCATGGGCCTTGGCGGGGAATTGCCGGTTGCCGCCACCTATATTGCCGACATCTACAAGGGCACCAAACGTTCACAGATGCTGATTCTAGCAGATAGTTTCTGGGCCTTGGGCTGGTTGGTTGCCTCATTCTTATCATTTTTACTGACCCCGGTTTTAGGCTGGCGGGGAATTCTGGTTGTCACCGCAATCGCCGGATTTTTCGCAATCGTTTTACGAAAACACATTCATGAAACGGCCCCGAAAAATCCGAGTGCGCAAAACTGGCTTGTTAGTCTCAAAACCACTTTTAAACCTTGGACACTGATGCTTTGGCTTGCCTGGTTCATGGTCATGTTCAGCTACTATGGCATGTTTATGTGGCTGCCAAGCATCATGGTGGATAAGGGTTATGGCATCGTAAACAGCTTTGGCTACACCACCATCATCGTTGTTGCCCAACTGCCAGGATACTTCTGTGCCTCTTGGTTAGCCAAACGGATTCAAGTAAAGTATGTCTTCGCGATTTATATGCTGGGAACCGCGTGCGGCGCCATCATGTTTGGCCAGTCAGCATCGGCCGTTCTTATCGTGATTTCCGGCTGCGTCCTCTCCTTCTTTAACTTGGGGGCATATGGTGCCATCATCGCGCTGACCCCGGAACTTTACACAAACAATATTCGGGGAACCATGACCGGCATGGCCCAGGGAATTGGCCGCATCGGCGCCATTTTTGGTCCCCTGTTAATTGGCGTTTTAATGGATCACCAAATCAGCATTAGTGTCATCTTCATCATCTTTATGGTGTCACTGGTGATCGGCTCGATTGCCGTTTTGGCACTCCCCAGTGCTGATCGGCAACCCGATGGGGAGGTCACCCAATGAATCCGATCATCTTAAAGGAAAAAATCAGCGAATTTTTAAAAGAAGATTTAGGCTTCGGTGATCTCAGTGTCGCGTTTCTACCGGGTGAAAAGTCCCTGTCAGGATCGTTTGTCGCCAAACAAAGCGGCATCATTTGCGGCCAAGAAATTCCCCAAATCACCTATGACCTGCTGGGAAACGCGACGTACAAGCCACTCATTCCGGACGGCTCGCCAGTTAAAGCCGGCGACGTCATCGGCACGGTTTCCGGGACCGCCGCCACCCTGCTTTCCGGTGAACGGGTCACTCTTAACCTGATCCAGCGAATGAGCGGCATTGCCACCCAAACGGCTCACTTAGTCGATCTATTGGATGATTCAACCATTCGAATCACGGATACCCGGAAAACCGCGCCTGGGTTACGGCTATTTGACAAGTACGCCATCACCGTTGGCGGCGGCTTCAATCACCGCTTTGACTTAACCGGCGGCATCATGTTAAAGGATAACCACATTGCCTTAGCGGGCGGCGTCACCCAAGCACTCAGGGCTGTTAAGCAGCACGTTGGCCCCCTCACCCCAATTGAGGTCGAGGTCGAAACCGAAGAGGAGCTTCGCCAAGCCGTTGCCGGGGGTGCCGATGTCATTATGTTTGATAATCAGGATCCCGAAACCATCAAGCAATGGAAACGGCTTGTCCCCCAAACGATTAAAATCGAAGCGTCCGGGGGCATCACTGAAGCTTCCATCAGCACCTTTAAGGGTTGTGGCGCCGACTTCATTTCAATTGGCAATCTGACCAACGACGTTTCCCCTCTCGATATTAGCTTTCTGGTTGCCGGCGTCGTGAAGAGCTAACCCAATTCGCTCATTTTCCCCATAGAATTCAAACAAAACAATTATATCCCTACTCGATTGAATTGTTGACGGTCTTTATCTTTTTATTAAGATTTATTAACCGCCGCCGCGTCATTGCTCACAAACCCTGCAATGGCGCGTTTTTCATATCCAATCCAAATTGACTTTTATGCTAAAATATCCATGTGGTGCTTCGATTAACTAAATGAAATTGGGGGAATCCAAGATATGCCAAAGTATCATTTTTTAGAGCCGTACACCTTGCGAAACGGGGTCACAATTAAAAACCGAATTGCAATGTCACCAATGACCGAGCAGTCCAGCTTTGAAGACGGCTCGATCACAAACGATGAGATTGCTTACTACCGGCTGCGAGCCGGGGGCGTTGGGATGCTGATTACCGGCTGCGCCAACGTAAACGATCTGGGGAAAGGATTTGAAGGCGAGCTCAGCGTTGCCAACCGGCAAATGCGGCCGGGGCTTTCACGACTGGCCAATGCCATTCAAATCGACGGCACCAAAGCAATTTTACAAATTTTCAGTGCCGGTCGAATGAGCAATTCCAAGGTGCTGCGTGGTGAACAGCCAGTTTCGGCCAGCGCCGTTGCGGCATTGCGCAAAGATGCCGAGCAGCCCCGAGCGCTTGGCGAAGATGAGGTTGACCAAACGATTCAAGACTTCGCCCAAGCAACTAAGTTGGCCATCGAAGCTGGATTTGACGGCGTTGAACTGCACGGTGCGAATACGTATCTCCTGCAGCAGTTCTTCAGCCCCCATTCCAATCGCCGGGATGATCGTTGGGGCGGTTCCCTTGAAAATCGAATGGCCTTCCCACTTGCGGTTGTGGATGCCTGCGCCGCGGTCATCAAGCGATTTGCCAAGCGCCCGTTCATCCTTGGGTACCGCATCTCCCCTGAAGAACTTGAGGAACCCGGAATCCGACTAAACGACACCCTTGCATTAATCAAACAGCTCAATCAAAAACCGATTGATTATCTGCACGTATCACTTGCCGATGCCTGGGCAACCTCAATCGTTGATCACACCGACAAGCAGCCGATCTTCAAAAAAATTCAGGCTGTCTTGGCAACTGATTTACCCCTCATGGTGGTTGGCCACTTGGCAACCCCGGCACAGGTCGAAAAGATCATGGCTGCCGGTGTTGATTTTGCCGCGATTGGCCGCGAACTCATCCGGGAACCAAAGTGGGTTCAAAAAGTAATGGCTGGAGATGAGGATGCTATTCGCTACACCTTCTCCCTCCGTGATTTGGATGAATTGAAGGTCACCCCACCCCTGTTGAACTTCCTGCAAACGGCCTTTGCCAAGGGATTTCCACTTTCAACGGACGCACACCAGTTAAAATTATAAACAATGGATAAGGAGAATTTTTAATGGCTAAAATTCAGATTGCAGAACCCAAGGACGCTGACCTTATTTATCGTCACATGATGACGGTGAGCGGCCAAACCAATAACCTCAGCTATAGCCAGCGTGATATTCGAAAATATTTGGATGAAATTAAGATTTCAGATAAAATGAAAGATCCGGATACAGCTGTTTTCTTCGTCGCTTTTGAAAAGGGCGAAATTGTCGGCTTAGCTGAACTCTCTCGGCGGCCCCTTCCCAGATATGAGTATCGGGCCGACTTGATGGTCTCAGTTGATCAGGATTATTGGTCACAGGGAATCGGCAGTCAGTTAATGCGAAAGGTGATTACTTGGGCAAAAAAGAATTGGCAGGTTCACGGTCTATACTTGGACGTGATTTCTGGCAATTTGCACGCCATCGACCTTTACAAAAAGTTTGGTTTTAAAATCGTCGGTGACATCCCCCTTCTGATGACAATCAGTGGTCAGGACGTGGCTGGTAAGCTAATGTATAAGGAAATTTAATCGACTTACTTATTAATCCGCTCAGAGTCTGGCGCAACGTTATCAGTTGCCCAGACTCTTTTATATTGTAGCCACCCGCCGTATCGTTATGTCCGAATCAGCGGCAACCAAAAATAATGCGGCTGTTCCCCTTGACATTTCGAACACGTGTTCGTATATTAGTGACTGAGGGGGCTTGCACATGATTAGAGACGTACCCCGCGACCAGTGGCTATATAATGATCGCGGCATGATGAAATGGATGGGTTATTTCTTGAGTGACCACACCCAGGATATGGCAGATAAACGGGTCGAAGAGGCACCGACCCGTCGGCTGCCAGAACAGGATTCCAAAACCATCGATCAGGTATTACAGACTAGTTGGGAAAACTCAAGGCAGATTAGACTTCAAATTAACGGTGACGATTACCTGAACGTTTATAACATGGACGGTATTGTCATTGGCACAAATCAAGATTTAATTTACTTTCAGACCGATAAGACGCTTACAATAAGGATAGCAGATATTCGGCATGCCGAAATCAAAAAAGAAGGTCTATCAAATTGAAAGAAAGTTTTACAATGTCCTGCAACGATAATGAAATCACCCTAACAGTGGACGCCGTCAGCTACCAGTATTTGGCGTTACGGCGTCCCTCACTGGATGTCGCCCCATTAGATTCGGTCAACGTGACCCTGACCGATGAGCCGGTTAATGGCCACGCATACTATGAGGTCGCCGGCTTTAGTGTGGCTGGTTCGGGCCAGATTCAAGACTATCACCTAAATCCCGGTGATTACGCCGTTTATCGCGCAACTCCGGGCAGTCATCCCAGTATGGTCATTCAATTACTATCATCACCGGACGACCAGAAGCCAGAAAAATCAGCACCACTAGATAATTAGCAAAACATCAGCTGATAGTCTCCAGCCGATCAAGGCAGGGAAACTATCCGCTGATGTTTTAGAAACCATTTAATAAATTGTGGCTAACGAAAAGCCAGCTTTAAATCTGGCTTGCCAGTGCGGCCGTTAAATCAGCAACCGTCATAAACACCTGATCATTAACCTCTCGAAGCTTATCAACGTTGGCATACCTGGACCACGCAGCTGAATAGCAGGCAATACCGGCTTCGCGACAGGCCTGAACGTCGCCGGCCGTATCAGCGATATAGGCTAGCTGATCGGCAGTGAGTTGGTATTGCGCGAGGATCTTTTTAAAATTGGCGGCCTTATTCGATCCCTTGGGAGACCCAATTAGAATCGGCTCAAACTGATCGACCATCCCCAAAGTCTCAAGACTAATGCGACAGCTGACGTCTCCCTTACCGGTCACCATCGGCACCATGACACCGTGAGATTTCAGCGTCGCAATCAGGTCCTTAATTCCTGAAAATGGCTGCGTCAGTTGAGCGTGACTAGCCCGATACTGACGATAAAAGTCATCGAGAATATCATCCTTCACGCCCGGAATCAATTTTTTCAGCATGCCAATTTCGTTGGCCCCAAAAGTTGCCAGAATCGCCTGATCATCAATTTCTTGAGGGGTGTACCGATAGACAATCTTGCGAAAAGCATCGAAAATAACCGGAAAGGTTTCAGCGATTGTTCCGTCCAAGTCAAACGCCACCGCTTTATACGTCATAAAATTACCCACTTTCTGTATTGATTAGCTACCCCCATTTTATCAGATTAATGAGATCATTAACCAGTTGCATCAAAAAATAGGAACCTCATCAAAGGGTGAGATCCCTATTTTTAAGTGAATCGTTAACTTAATAAATTCGATTAGCAGTTAATCAAGTAGTGATTAGCCATTTGCCTTTTCAGGATGTCCTTGAAGGTAAATAACGTGGGTGTTCAAGAATTCTTCGATACCGTGACGGCCATCGTCGCCACCGATACCTGATTCCTTCCAGCCTGAGTGTGACCCATTCATAGCTTCAAAGTTGAAGCGGTTGATGTAAGTTTCACCATCTTCGAGTTCGTTGGCAGCACGCATTGCGTTATCCAAGTTCTCGGTGAAGATTGATGAAGTCAACCCAAAGTCACTGTCGTTAGCCATTTCAATGGCGTCATCCAAAGTCTTGAATGTCAATACTGGCAATACTGGGCCAAAGATTTCGTCCTGAACGATCTCGGAGTCTTGCTTGACGTTAGTGATAACCGTTGGTTCGTAGTAGAAGCCCTTCTTAATGTTGAGCTTGTGACCACCAGCAGTAATCTTGCCGCCAGCCTTGACAGCCCGGTCAACCATTCCGGCAACCTTGTCCAAAGCTTCTTGGTTAATTAATGGACCCATGCCAATGTCTTCATGTTCCATTGGATCTCCGACCGTAATCGCAGACATCTTATCAGACAATTTCTTGATGAATTCATCGGCAACGTCTTCTTGAACGTAGACCCGTTCACAGTTGTTGCAAAGTTCTCCGTTGTTATCAACCCGTGAATCAATAATGGATTGAACAGCCAAGTCAATGTCGGCATCCTTGCAGACAATGGCAGGTGCTTTTCCACCTAATTCAAGGGATACCTTTGCCATGTGGGTAGCGGCACCGGTCATAACCCGCTTACCTGAATCAACGGAGCCGGTCAAACTAATGATGCCAACCTTCTTGTTCTTAGTCAACTCGTCACCAACAACGGAGCCGCGACCAGAAATAATGTTGACAACACCCTTTGGAATCCCAACTTTTTCAACAATCTTAGCGAATTCCAATCCCAAATTAGGGGTATCAGAACTTGGCTTCATAACGATTGTGTTGCCAGTTACCAAAGCCGGACCCATTTTACGAGCAATCAGGAAGAATGGGAAGTTCCATGGTAAAATGCCCGAAGCAACGCCAATTGGCTGCTTAGCAATCATAATATTTTCATTCTTATTGTCTGATTGAAGAATTTCACCTTCATATGTCCGTGAGGCGCTTGCCATGTAGTCAAAGTAGTCGGCAGAGAACATAATTTCGGTGGTTGCTAATGACTTGATCTTGCCCTGTTCTTCTTGGAGCATTTCAACCAAGTGATCCTTCTCGTTTCGAATTTCAGTTGCGACATCGTGTAAATATTGCCCACGAGTTGCAGCCGGCACTTTCTTCCAAGTCTTCTCAGCTTCGTAAGCAGCGTCAATAGCTTCTTGCGCTTCCTCACGAGTTGCAGCTGGCACCGTTGAAATCTTTTCACCAGTTGCCGGATTAATAACGGTGATTTCATTGCCTGACTTAGAATCCATAAACTTACCATTGATGTACATTTGATAGTGCTTCAATGCAACAGCATTTTGTGCCATAATATGTTGCTTCCTTTCATCTTACCTGTCGGCAACAGTGTAATTGAACGCCTTACTGGCAGGAAACAAATATTAGATTTTCGTATCAAACAGATTGAACGTAACGCGAACCATTGCAATTGACCCTCTCTTAGATCATTTATTGCAATTATGAGCCTTACTTGCCTGGCTTGTAGTCAGGGTCAATAATCAAGACAGGCTTGATTGTCTTACCACTGACTGAATCAGCATTGGCTTGGTTAATATCCTCAAACTTGTAGAACTTTTCAGTCTTATCAAAGTCAAACATGCCTAATTGATAGAATCGAATCAAACGAGGAACGTCAACTTGAGGAATTGAGTCACCCATGTTAACACCAACAACCTTGCGATCACTGGTGCAAAGATCGTTCCAAGTATCCAGATCGATATGCTGGTCGGTAACGGCAATTGTTGCGGTTGTCCCACCTTGAGCCAAAGCCTGGATTGAATCTTCCATTACTTTCTTAACCCCGGTTGTGTCAACGGCATAGTCAACACCATGACCATCGGTTAACTTCTTGATTGCTTCAACAGCATCTTCATCCTTGCTGTTGATGGCATCAGTTGCGCCAAGTTCCTTGGCTAACTTCAATCGTGATGGCACGATATCAACGGCAATGACCTTAGTGCATCCGGAAATCCGGCCGGCCATCATTGCAGCGAGGCCAACGGCACCGGTACCAAATACGGCAATTGTTGATCCTGGTTCCGGCTTCAAGGTGTTGAAGACGGTCCCACTACCAGTTACATAGCCGCAGCCCAACGGTCCAAGTTCACGGAGATCAAGATCCTTAGGAACCTTAACGGCGTTTCGTTCACGAACAACGGTTGTCGTGGTGAATGATGATTGATCAAACATGTCGGCAACGTCATGCCCATTTTCAGTGAAATGAGCACTGCCATCAGGACGAACACCAGACAAGTTATTTGCGGCGTAATTCAAGCATTGAGTTGGAATTCCCTTTAAGCAATTAATACAATTTCCACAGCCATAGAACGACAATACAACGTGATCGCCAGGTTTGAAGTTCTTTACTTCAGGGCCAACCTTCTCGACGATTCCTGATCCTTCATGACCAAGAACAATTGGATAACCAATTTCCGCGGTCCCCTTACGTAAAGCTTCATCTGAGTGACAGATTCCTGAAGCAACCATATGAATCTGAAGGTCGTCAGCCTGCATGTCGGCTAACTCGACATCATCTTTCATTTCGAAGTTGCCGCCTTTTTCATTAACAACTGCTGCTTTAATTCGCATAATCACATCTCCATAACGTTCTTATTGTTATTCAGTGAGCAATTGTCAGCAAACAAATAATGGAAAATCGTTCACAAAGTTACAGACACTTCGTCCCATAATTACAGGTAAGCTCGTAACTTTTACTAACGTCGAATTTCCATTTCGCGTTTCAATAACAACCGCTTACATCTCTATTTATAACGTACTCAGGGCGATTTTGCAAGTTAATTTCAGCAGCAATTGCCAGAATTTTGTGTGAGATTTTCCAAACGGTTACTCTCCGTAACCTTTTCACAATCTAAAAAAAGTTTTATGAATTGTGAACAAATATCGCTATCAAATCGTAAGTTAGTGAAATAAATCTATAATCAATTTGCGACCATTTTCAGTTATTAAGGCAATTTCCCACCGACTTTTTGAATTCGCTGCATCTAACAAGTTGGTTGGTCAAAGACCGCTTCAGTCTATTTTTACCGAGATGCCGGCAAATTAAAGGCTGCAGCAACTCTTAAATTACTGGAGTGCCTTCATCCAGTCATCATTTTTTCGAAAAAGGCGTTAAATGCCTCTAAAAAAATTTTCAAAAATCGCTAAAAGTTTGTGGCGAATTACACATAATCCGCCACAATTTTTTGTTGCTTTTTTGCCCAAATATTATAATATATTATCACCACCCAAAAGAGAGAAGTGATGACGATGCACATTGACTTTGTTGGATTATCCCAGCATCAGCCGACGATTGGCAAGGATACCCAGTTCAAGAGAACCACCTTTGGCCAGTGGGTTGAGATTGGTGCTAGTAACCTAATTGATAACAGCACCATTGGCGATTACAGCTATACCGGCCAATACTGCTTCATTCAAAATAGTGATTTAAAGAAGTTCATCAGCATGGCCGCGATGGTCCGCGTTGGCCCGACTAATCATCCTTACGATCGGCCCGCCCAACACATTTCCCTCTATAATGGCGCGGCATACGGGTTTGATCATCCGGATGCCGAATTCCTTGAGAACCGTACCCATCGCCGCACCACCATTGGTAACGACGTTTGGATCGGCCACGGTGCCATTATTCAGGCGGGCGTGACAATTGGGGATGGTGCGGTTATCGGCTCTGGTGCCGTCGTCACTAAGGACGTGGCCGCATACACCATCGTTGGTGGCGTCCCCGCCAAACCCATCAAGGACCGCTTTGCCGACGAAATTAAGACCGATATGGAAAAAATTGCCTGGTGGGACTGGTCCCGTGAGAAGATCGAGAAGGACTATCTGGATTTTCGCCTCCCAATTAAGGAGTTCATTGCTAAACACCTGCCAGAGGCGTAACGAATCGTTAGCAGCTCGTTAACAAAGATAACAAGGGATGCTTTTCAAACCATTCACAGTTTGAAAAACATCCCTTTAAATTGCCGTAATTGCCGATCGAGTTGTAAATTTGAAGTTGTTTTCCCGAAAGTCGGTACCTACCGGCTGCTATGTTACAACTCGTCATCATTTTTCCCATCACACCCCATTTTAACGCCCACAGTTGTATAATAATTGTTAGTTTGGATTTGGAGCACACATAATCATCCTGATAATCAATAACGATGTTGGTCTCATTGACCGTTTTTCGTTAACATTTCAGGTACATATTGGAGGAACAGGGATGTCGGAAAATAAGACTAAGGTTTGCGTGATGTGTGGCAAAACAATTCCCGCTTACGCAAATTTTTGCCCCTACTGTGGCGCAAAGCAGCCATGGTTGGAAGAAGATGAAATTAAGAATACCCGCGTCGAACGAATCGTAGAGTGGCGGCAGACCCCGCTTGGACGACTGACAACGCTGATCATCGCGTTTTTAATCGTGATGGTTTTCGCAGCCTCCTGTCGGCTCCAAGACGGCCCTGGTCACAAAACGGTTGGTCGCGAGTTGAATCAGTACTTATTTAACAGCCAGCCTAAAACCCCGTTTGGTCATAAGCCCAAAATTGACGTTGATAAAAACAAGGGGGTCACAATCACCGTTTCAAAATCAAGCAAGGCGGTTAAAGACCTCAAGAAGGGTAAACCCGCTACTTGGAACCGGTTCGTTTCGAAGATCCAGAACCGTTCAAAAGCGTTTAAGCACGTTTACGCCAACCAGTTGTTTTCCAAATTCAAGGTCACCGCAAAGGATGGTAAGAAGCAAACCCTGCTAAAAGTTGATCAGGGAAAAATCAAATACAACATCGCGGATAAGTATCAATAAACCGTTTAAAACGCGGGATAAAAACCAATGGCCATTGATTTTTATCCCGCGTTTTAAAACTAACAACAGGAGGATCTTCCCATGACTCAAAAGCCGTACAATACCCCTTAGGGTTGACACTTTA
>NZ_AZFZ01000062.1 GCF_001435895.1 Lentilactobacillus parafarraginis DSM 18390 = JCM 14109
GTCTGAGATTGGGAATTCCCAATCTTTTTTGATTACCTTAATTTTATGGTGAATCGCTGAATCACTAGGGAAAGCGAGTTAGTCACAGTGATTATCGTCATGATTAAGATTCGTTTTTAAGCAGTTCTGAGAATGGCGGTTGATCGAACAAGTTGGATTGGGCCGTGTAGGTGTCGATGGTGGCTTTATCAAATTGTTCCGGATCGATTGGCATAAAGCTGGTGTCAACGGGATCTTGGTTTTTGACCTTGGCATCAATCAAAATTGGTTTGGTATTACCAGCTGCCTGCAAATCTTGGACTTTGGCGAATGCCTGCGCCAACGATTCGCGGTCAGTGACCTTGATGCCAATTGCGCCCATGCTGTCAGCGAAGCCCGCCCAGTCGGCGCCGATAAAGTGAATCCCATAGGGTTCCTGGTTGGCGGTTATTTTTTCGTGTTGAATGTAGCCAAACGCCTTGTTTTCCAGAACGACGTTGACAATTGGCAATTGATACTGGACCTGGGTTAACAGATCCTGCATGACCATTGAGAAGCCGCCATCACCGGAGATGCTGAAGACTTGGCGGTCAGGATAGCTTAATTTGGCAGCGATACTTGCCGGCAGTGCATAACCCATTGTGCCAAACCAAGCGGACATTGAAAGCTTTTGATCATGGTTAAACGGCAGTTGGCGGATTGACCACATCAGGTTATTGCCGACGTCCAAACCGAAGACAGCGTCGTCATCGCTATGATCCTTAATGGCCCGGATAACTGCTTCGGGATTTAACCCGGATTGATCATCATCGGCGACCTTATTCAACCAGGCATCCCAATTTTTCTTATCCTGTTGAGCGGCCTTTAAAAATGGGGTTGCGGGAATTGCGGCGCCCTTTTGATTAAGCTTGGCGAAGAACGGTTTTGCATCGGCCAGAACGGTGAGGTCGATGTCCCGTTGTTTACCGAGGTCGGCCACGCTGTTATTAATCTGGACAAATTTGATGCCCTTTGGCAGGAACCGACTGAACGGGTAGTTGGTGCCGGCAAGAATAATCAGGTCGGCTGCCTGAGTGACTTCAAAAGCGGGCTTAGTTCCCAGCCGGCCACGAGAACCCATGAAGTTGGGGTGATCGGTTGGCATGATGCCCGTTGACGGCGCCGTGCTGAGGACCGGAACGCTAAATTTTTCTGAGAAATTAACGACTTCCTCGCGGGCATCCTTCATGCCTAAGCCCACCCAAAGAACTGGGTGCTTGGCCTTGCTGATGAGTTCGTAAACCGCATCAACCGCTGAATCGTCAACGGCTGGGGTGGTAGCTGATTTTAAAACTTTGGCTGTGTGATAGGGTTCAAAGTCAATTGTTTCCCCTGATAAATTGTCTGGGATAATCACAACCGCCGGGCCCTTTGTTTGGTAGGCGTAGCGAATCGCTTCGTCCATCACGTAAGGGATCTGATCAGGATTTGTCACCTGTTTATGAAAATCGGTGACGTCCGAAAACATGGGATCCTGATCCATTTCCTGGAAAAAGTAGGTATTCATGATGGGGGTTGCGGATTGACCAATAATGGCAACCACGGGCGCGTGGTCCATTTTGGCGTCGTACAATCCGTTAAACATGTGGGTAGCGCCGGGGCCGGCTGAACCAAAACTGACGCCAACCTTTCCGGTTAACTTGGCATCGGCAGTAGCGGCCAATGAACCGACTTCTTCATGGCGAACCTGAATATATTTAAGATGATCGCGTTCCTGATACAGGCCATCCACGGTGTTGTTAATGGAATCCGCGGTGATCCCGTAAATATGATCGATGTCCCAGCTTACCAGGACTTTGGCCAACGCGTGGCCCGCTGTAATTGTTGCCATGATTGAATCACTCCTAATCGTTATGGTTTCTCTCTGCTTACTATTTGTAAGTATGCTTAAAAATATAACGCAGACCGGGTGATGATGCAACCCTTTTTGTTCACAAAGATTGGCAGAAATGGTCGAACCTTATTGGTGTGGCCAACAGTGAACGTGATTGATTTGTGAAGAATTGGGGGGGGTGAAAATAACGAAGCGATTGGGCAATTTTCCTAAGCCAACTTGTGTCGAAGGGCTGATGACCGCACCCGCCTGTAAAAAGCAAGAATGCCCAGTCCGGTTCATCGCGCCGGACTGAGCGGTTCTCAGTTTATCCCCGATATAGTTATCCCCAATAGTTGGGTTATATCAAGCCCAACGGCCCTATTATAGCACATGGCATTAATTATTTATAGATAAAACAATCAAAAAATCTCGAATTAGATGCCCATTGCGGTTAATTTTAATTAACCCCAGAGCCCCACATTCGAGATGACTGATGAAGCGACTATTCAAACGTGAAACGATTCAATCCAGTGACTAGTAACCAGCACTCAAATTAACTTCATTTCGCTTTAAAGTGCCGTCAGTTTCAAATTGTTTGAGATTTTCGGCGAAAATATTAATCGCGTCTTTAAAGTAATTTTGATAGAGTCCGGAAATGTGGGGCGTGATAATCACGTTTGGCATCTGCCAAAGCGGACTTGTGGATGGCAGGGGTTCAGGATCGGTTACGTCCAGAGCAGCGCCGCCTATTTGATGATTTTGCAGGGCGAGTACCAGATCAGCGGTGACCGTACTTGGGCCGCGACCGATTGTCACGAAGAGGGGCTGGTTATCCACCAAGTCAAAGAATGAGTGGTTGAAGAATCCGGTTGTTTGGGCGGTTAGCGGCATTGTATTGACGATGATGTCGGCTTCTCTAACCGGTTGTGAATCCAACGCATCAATCGAAATCGTTGCGGGAAAGTCCTTCACGGGGTGTCCCGAATGATTCACCCCGGTAATTGAGAGGTTAAACGCGGCGGCCAGCTGGGCAATTCGGCTGCCAATGTGGCCGGTTCCAAAAATGACCATTTTTTTGCCGGCAATCGTTTCCAATTGATGGTCCGGAATCGTCCATTGGCCACTGGACTGGTGGGTGGCCGCGGTGTGAATCCCGCGATAGAAGCTGAGGATCATTCCCAATACGTTTTCAGAAATTGGTTCAGCGTGAATGCCACTAACGTTGGAAAGCAGGACGTTTCGCTTGGCCAATTGCTGAAGTGGGTAGTAATCAACCCCAGCAGAATAAGCCTGAATCCATTTGAGCTTCGCGTTGGGCATGGCTAAAATTTTCGTCACCACTGGTTTGTCCCAACCTAAAATAATGTCAACGTCGGCGAGTTCCTGATCCGAAATGTTGGCCTCATCACGAATAAAGTGGTTAGTGGCTTTCAATTGTAAATGGTTGATTTCATCGGCAATGCGAGTGCCGTCGATGTTTGATCCGAGTATTAAAATGTTCAATTTAATCACCTGCTTCATAATTTAGTTTCCAGCATCATAGTAGGAGATGCTAAAGGAAGGCTTCGGGTTAACTTGGGTAGCCAATCCAAGTTGCGTTGACGAAGTCTTCCCGATTATTACTTCGCCCCTTTACAAATCATTTTACATTCAATTTGATAATGACACCACGGATATGGTTGATTATTTGCGGGGAAGATTGCTGGACGGCACTGTGAATTCGCCTTAAAATATACCTACTAACATCTCCATGACAAGAAAAGGGGAAAACATCGTGAATGAACCGCTTAAATTTGATTACCGGGCCGCCAAGGGCAAACCGGAAAATATTCGCCATCCCGAGGGTTACTGCCCGTTTTGTGACGTCGCCCATCTGACTAATATTTTGGCTCAGGATCAGGACCGCATTTGGCTGGTCAATAAGTTTCGGACACTTGAAGACACTTGCCAAACGGTGGTGATTGAGTCGAGTGATCATAACGGTGGCCCCTCAGTTTATTCGCAAGCAACAAATCGACAGGTTTTCGAGTTTGCCTTTAAGTGCTGGCACAAGATGATTGTTTCTAATCAATACGCCAGTGTGATTATGTATAAGAATTTTGGCCCAATGTCCGGTGGTAGTTTACGCCACCCGCACTTTCAGATCGTCGGGCTCAACGATTACGATGTTTATCAAAACGTATCGTTGACTAACTTTACCGGCGTTGACGTTTCCAAAAATTCCCAGCGGACAATTACGTTATCAACCCACCCAATCATCGGGTTTGTCGAAATTAACATTGCCATTGATGGCGTGGCTCAAATTGACAGTCTGGCGGATGCGGCCCAAACAATTATTAAGTATCTGCTTAATGATTATATGGGCGGCCGGGTGACCTCATACAACTTGTTCTTCTATGAAATGGCGGGGCATTTTTATTGCAAGATCGTGCCGCGTTACGCAACGTCACCATACTTTGTGGGCTATAAGATTGCCCAGGTTCAGGATATGCAGCGGCTGGTCGAAATTGCTCAAGAAATCAATGACCGTCTTTAATCCTGGCGAATTAAAGGCTCAATAAAAAAGTGGTCGAAAATTTTCGATCACTTTTTTGTCATGCTTATTTAAATAACTGTTAGCTGACGGCACTAACAAGCGGCATATCGTTTGTGTCCTTCACAACGGATACCGAGGCATCCTGAGCTAAGGCTTGTTTAATCATTTCGTTGATTTTCGCGTATAGCTCGGGATCATGTTCATTAATCTCGTCCTTGGAAGCAACAAATAGGTGGCGAATCTGGTTGGCGTTCAGCATATTTTCGATGTTTGTGATATCTGTGAATAGTTTATCTCTGAAGACCTTGGTAATGGCATCATTTGAGTGGGTCTTATTGTAATCCTCAATCTTCGCATTCACCAGATCGGCAATTTGTGTTGGTGACAGATTTTGAACTGACTGATCAATCACGATGGTGGCAAGTTTCAAGCCCCGACTGAGTTTCTTAAAGAGGTTGATGTTTTGGGGGAGTCCCATCAGGATAAACTGATGATCGGCTAGTGCGGCATCATCCGCGAGAAGGTCGTTAATGAACCGGTAGTAGCGTTCCTGGTCAATTTGTTTTTCCTGACTGGTTTCGTTATGACCATGGTATTGGGCATTACCACCACGGGCACTAAAGTTTAGTTCGCCGCCGCGCAGTTCGGTCCCTAAAGCATCCTGCATGGTCAGAGGATATTTATCAACGGCCAGGGGACTCACCCGCTTATTTTGAAGTTGGTAGAGTTTGCTATTATCACGATTAAGTTCAATCAGTGTATAGTCGGCGTTTGGTGATTCGCTGAGCAGCGACAGAAAATCAATTGAATTTTCACTTCGGTAACCGGCTTCGTCAACACTGGTTCGAATCAGGTAGTACACCTGCGCGCCGGTTCGGTCAGCAATCATGGTGATGCCGTCGTAAGGTAATTCCTGGCGGATCAGGTCGTTGACTTCGCTGACGAACGCGTCGATGCTGGGGCCAACTTCCTTTTGAATATCCTTGAGGATGTTCTTCACGCGAAGCTGCTCGTTGGCGTCATAGGCCAACTTATTTAAATTCAAGTTAAGCGTGATCACCGGTGCATTCATTGCTGGTAACTTCGCAAGCTGTGAAACAGTTGTTTTAATTGCCATAGCGCTCCACTCCTTATTGATGGGATAGTTATAACTGTTTAATTCTATAACTTCTACTTTAATTATATCAAAATATCATGGTTGAAGGGAGAAATCGGCTTGTGAAAAGCTGACGGTTTGCCACTTCAAAAAAGTTTGGTCAATAAAAAAATGCAACTATTTGACCATTCCCCGATAAACCTTTAAAACATAATTACGGTTATAAAATCACAAGGGAGTGTTCACAGATGGCAGTATTTTCAGCTTACAATCATGATCAGCTGATTGAATTTTTGAAAGAGAATGCGCCGCACGCCGAAATCCACGTTGATGACGACGTTTCCGCCCAACATTCAGCTAATGGCAAAGCCCAGGACACGATTTCCGGTCAGATCCTGGCGTACGTTGCCGTTGGTGATGTTGACGACATTCGCGGTGTTTTGAAAACAGCCCAAAAGTTTCATATTGCGGTTGTTCCGCAAACCGCGGATACCAGTACGGTGGTCGGCGCTGACGGAATCGACGGGGCGATTATTCTGTCGGTTGCCAAGTTGAACCATATCAAGGAAATCAATAAGGATGATTCGTTAGCCGTGGTTGAACCTGGGGTGATCAATCAGGATTTGGATAAAGCGGCCCGCAAGCAAGGGATGTTTTATGCCCCGGATCCCGCATCCAAGCCCATATCGGCAATTGGCGGCAATGTTTCCACGAATGCCGGTGGCTTGAGTGGTGTCCGTTACGGTGCCACCAAAGACTCGGTGTTGGGGTTGAAAGTCATGCTGACAAATGGTCAGGAATTAAAGCTCGGTGGGCGAACCTTCAAGCAGGCCTTTGGCTATGACCTCACCCAGCTGTTCGTTGGCTCTGAGGGGACTTTGGGAATCATTACCGAAGTGACGGTGAAGCTGTTTCCAATCCCAGTTGGTCAGACGATTACTGGGATTGCGTTCTTCGATGACATGGCTAAACTCGCTGAGGGGGTCAAAGCAATCCGCAACTCCGGGCTTTATCCGTCAATGCTGGAAGCTCTCGACGGTAAAACCGTTAAGGCACTCGATCAATATGAAAAAACCGACTACGCGCAAAGCGATCAGTCCTCGCTGCTCATATTCAGCATGGACAGCGGCAGTGACTTGAAATTAAAGACCGTTCAGAAGATTCTTGCTGATTACGGCGCCTGGCACGTCAACATTACCGATGACCCTCAAGAAGCCGCAAAACTCATTCAGTTGCGGCGGGACATGCTGCCCGCTGTTTTCAGTAATTCCAAGTATCACATTATGGAGGATATGGCCGTGCCGCTTTCAAAACTGGCGGAAATGGTCGCCTATATTGATCAGGTTGGCAAGGACTTGGACGTGGATATTTACACCGCCGGCCACGCTGGTGATGGGAATCTGCATCCAACCCTGTTATGGAATGACCAGTCTAATCCACCTGAGAAGGTGATTGAGGCCGTTCGCCGGCTGTTCCGGAAGACATTGGCATTTGGCGGCACGATTTCAGGAGAGCATGCGGTTGGCATGTCCAAGAATCAGTGGACAAATGAAGAGTTGGGAGATGCAGTGGATGTGCTGCAGCACCAAATCAAAAATCTGTTTGATCCCATGGGCATCCTCAATCCAAAACGCAAGATCAACTAGCTTTAGTTTTGATCTTTAGGTTAACTCATTCAATCATTCCGACAGAAAACCCGTTAGAATCGGCAAAGTTCGCCGTGTTCTAACGGGTTTTAATAGCTATTCGGGCTGATAGTCCATTCGAATAATGACCGGATCCTTTGTCAGAAAGTCGCCAACTCCGGAGAGGAAGGCTTGGAAATGCGGCGTATTGTTGTGGAATTCCACGGCGTCGGCATCCTTCCAGTGCTCGATAATTTCGTACTCGTTGTCACTGCCAATCTTCTTAAAGTGGTCGTAACTGACATTACCGGCTTCACCGCGAGAACCCTGGACGAGTTTATCGATGAAAGCCTCGTAATCTTTTTGCATTCCTGGCTTAACGGTTAATTCAACGTTGATGATTTTCATAAAATTCCTCCAATGTGCCAATATATTGTAACCGTTTTAATTATAACAAGATCACCCCGGAAATTGTGAAAAAGTTGACTAAGCAATTGATTTGCCGCGGTTGCAACGCCTGTTTTTCCCGCAGCACTTCATCAGACAGCTAAGTTTTCTTTTGATTGCCACTTTTAAAAGCTAGGGGGATAATGGGCTTGTGATATTTAAAAAATGATGAATGAGGTGGCGACATCATGACAGTTTCTTTAACGAATTTTCGGTCGCTTGGCGGGTATCCGGTGGCCAACGGGCATATTCGCGATGGCCTTTTGTTTCGTGGCGGCCAGCTGGACGACCTTTCAGGTAACCAGATTAACTATTTACAGCGGGATCTGAAAATTACCCGGATTATTGATTTTCGGAGCCTTGATGAACGAAAGCAGTTCCCAGACAGCCTCTGGCAGCCGGTTGAGTATCAGCCGATTGATGTTTTAATTGATGCTAAGAAGAACGGTGTCAGTATTGACGGGATGATCGACAACGCCGGTGATATTACCGACGTAATGTTGGCGACTTATGAGCAGCTGGTCGTCAGCGATTCCGCTCGGGAGGGCTACCATCAATTTCTTGAAGAATTGATTGAAAAGCCGGAGCCAACTTTCTTTCACTGCTTTGCCGGCAAAGACCGAACCGGCGTGGCGGCCGCAATTATTTTAAAGGCAGCGGGCGCGGATCAGCAGTTAATCTTTGACGACTATTTGCGGACAAATGACGCCCGAAAAGCGGCGAATGCTAAAATTATCCAGCAGTTAGCCCCTAAGCTGTCAGTTGCCCAGCAACACTCACTGGCTCAGGCGCTTGTGGTCGAACCTGATTATTTGCAACGCTTTTTCGACACGGTTCATCAAAAGTATGGCAGTTTTGATGGGTATTTAACCACCGGGCTCCGGTTGCCGGCTGACTTCAGCGAAAAATTGCGGAAGCTTTACGTTCAGTAGGCGGTTCAATTTATTTTAGGGGATGTCGGAATGTTTAAGTGGTCGGAGTCACGAACAGAAGCGATTTCAGATGGCATCTTTGCCGTGGTGCTAACCATCATGGTGTTGGATATTAAGCCGCCAGTTAATGATAGTTGGGCAGAAATTAGTTTGTTGCTGCGAAATCTTTTGATTTATTTGATTAGTTTTGGAATTGTGAGTCAGTACTGGGTGATTCACCAGGAGCTTTTTAGCCATGTGAAGCAGCCGTCGATCAAATTATTGATCACGAATTTGTATTATTTGGGCATGGTCTGTTTGGTGCCCTTTGTCACCTCATGGATCAGTGATTCCGATTTTTCCAGGGATGCCTCAATTGCGTTCGCACTGGTGATGTTGGCCGTTGATCTCACGCAGGTAATCCTATTCCGGGAAGTGATTTCGTTAAACCTAAGCACGGGTCATCAATTGGACAAGCATGATCGCGAAGAATTTAGGCTGGCAAAGGTGATGCTGGGCATTAGCATCGGTTATCTGGCCGTTGCCTATTGGTTGCCCCAATTTTTATTAGTGTTTATTGCGCTGGGACTCTTAATGCGAACGATCACGACGACGATTGGCCGCATCAGTACCCGCCTGTTTTGACAAATTTCCGCTCATTATTTGGTTTGTCATCAAGCGTAAATGATTGCTTGTCATCTTATCCGGCACTAAAATGAGCATACTTAAATAAATAGGGGGATGTTATGATGGCAAAGTTAACACAGGCAATGAAGGACATGATTTTAGGGGAATTATCCTACATTTCAACGGTGGATGCCGATGGTAATCCAGACGTTGGCCCCAAGATTTCCATGCGGGTTTTGGACGATGAACACCTCATCTATAACGAAATGACAGGTGGCCAAACCCAAGCAAATATTAACGATAATGGTAAGGCAATTGTTGCCGTTGCCAATGCAAAGGCTTTGAAAGGCTTTCGCTTCGGCGGCACCGCAAAACTTTACACGGATGGCCCGTATTTCGATCAAGCTGCAAAATGGGCTGAAGGGAAGTTTCCAGCACCAAAGGGAGCCGGGGTCATCACCATTGATAAGATTTGGACATTGGACCCGGGCCCGAAAGCCGGCAAAATCTTTGAAGAATAACTAAATAAACCTATAAAAAATTCCAGCCAACGTGACTGGAATTTTTTATTTCATTTATCAGGGGCCACGATGAAGGCAATGTCAAAGTGATCATGGAAACTTTTTTGATTACGCGTCGGTTTGGTTAAGCGGCCAGCGCAGATTCTTTCTTGAGGGCAGAAGCGCAATCACTAGTAAAATCAGGTAACCAATACCAGAAAAGAGTAGCAGCCATAACCACCAGCCAGAAAAGTCGGCGTCGTGCAGTCGCCGGGCCAGGCTCGTGAATGTGCCCACGCTGGCCATTAATATCAGAACGATTTCTGCCAAGAACACGATGACTGCCCATAGTGGCAATGCTCCTGAAAACGCGATGCCGATATTGACGCCCCGGCCGGTCAAATACTGGTTGACCTGGTGGGTTGAAACGAGTAAAGCGGCTAGTAAAATGGTATGCACGGCCAACGGGAGCCAGAATTGTCTTCGGTTCGCCGTGGCGTTAAAGACGGGCATTTTGGTCCAAAATTCTAAGTAGTCAATAAATGCGGCTTTCAAAATAGTTTCTCCTTTGCTTGATATGACTAGTCAATCTTATCATGACTGCGGCCAGCGGGAAACCTCGGTTTATGATTGGTTATTTTTATGGCCAGTTTAAGCGGTTTCAAATCGAAAGTGCATTTATTTGTTATTTCGATTTTGCACAACTATTATAAGTGCGTAAGTGAAAAGGAAAGTGTTTTTTACGGGAGGTTTTAGTTATGGCAGATACAATTAATTCCGGCGTTGCCGCTTTGCGAACCCTTGAGAGTTGGGGAGTTGATCATATTTATGGTATCCCCGGCGGAACGGTGAAAAACTTAATGTACGCACTGGACGCCGAAAAGGATCGGATTAAATATGTACATGTTCGTCATGAAGAAGTTGGCGCCTTGGCCGCGGTTGCTGATACGAAGTTAACCGGGACAATCGGCGTTGCATTTGGTTCTGCCGGCCCCGGCGCAACCCACTTGTATCAGGGGGCTTACGATGCGATGGCTGATAAAGTACCGACGCTGTTCATCGTTGGCCAAAATCCCCAGGCGTTAATGAACCAGGATTTCTTCCAGGAATTTGACGAAAATCCGTGGTTTAAGGATGCCGGGGTTTATGCTCGAACAGTCATGACAGCTGAAAGCTTGCCACACATTCTGGATGAAGCCATTCGGCGGGCGTTTGCTCAGCACGGACCGGCGTTTGTGACAATTCCAAACGATTTGTCAAATAAGGAAATTCCGGCTAACGGCTACTATAGCGCCGCTAAAAACTTTGCCCGCCCAGTTCTTGGCCCCGGATCCGATGACCAAATTAAGCAGGCCCTGGATCTTATTTCTAAGGCCAAGAAGCCGGTTCTCTACGTCGGTCAGGGAACGCTTGGGGCGGCTGATGAAGTTATGGCCTTTGCCAAGAAGTTTCAGATGCCGGTCATTACTACCGCGCTTGGCAAGCAAATCATTCCGTATGACTTTGAATCATTGCTGGGATCGGCTGCCCGGGTTGCTTCTAAACCGGCCAACGAAGCCCTTCAGGAAACTGATTTGATGCTGTTTGTGGGCTCAAACTACCCATTTGCTGAAGCCATGTTTAAACCCGACGTTAAATTCATCCAAATTGACAGTAATCCTCAAGTATTGGGGAAGCGGCACCAAACCGACGTTGCTATCTTAGCCGATGCCAAGAAGGCACTCCAGCGGTTCATCGAACTGGGTCAGGATGCCGCCCCATCAGACTGGTACGCCGCAAACGTTGATAACGTGACTAATTGGCACCAGTATAATGATCACATGATGAATCGGACCACGGGTGATCTGCGATTTGAACCGGCATTTAAGGAAATTAACCGAATTTCGGATGACGATGCGATTTACTCGGTCGATGTTGGTGACGTGACCCAAAACGCGGTTCGATTACTCAAGGTCAATGGTAAACAACCATGGATTACGTCAGGCTTGTTTGCAACCATGGGCGTTGGACTGCCAGGAGCAATCGCTGCGTCACTGAGTTATCCCGGCCGGCAGGTATTTAATCTTGCTGGTGATGGGGCAGCTGCCATGGTCATGCAGGATTTGAGCACCGAAGTTGGCTATCACTTACCAGTCATTAACGTGATCTTCTCCAACGATGCTTTGGGCTTCATTGAAGATGAGCAGGAAGACGACAATCACGAGTGGTTTGGAATTAGTTTGCCACAAACCGATTTTGCCAAGGCTGCGGAGGCCCAGGGGATGACCGGCATCACGGTTACCAAGGTCGACGAGATGAAAGCGGCATTTGATCAGGCACTTGAATTGACCAAGGCAGGCAAGCCAGTTTTGATTGACGTCAAGATTACCAATGAACGGCCAATTCCAGTTGAAAAACTGACTTTGGATCCTGATAAATTCGATCAGAAGACCATCGATGACTTTAAGAAGCGGTACTACGCCGATGATCTGATTCCACTGAGTCAATTCTTGAAGCAGCATCACGTTCAATAAGTTTGAATGGTTAAATCAATAAACAAAAAATCCGTTACCCCAGTGCCTTCCTTGAAGGTTGCGGGGGTAACGGATTTTTGCAGCTAATGAACGTTTTAAAATGTCAGGTTCCGGACGTTTCGTTATCCAACTGGCGCAGTTCAGAAATCAACTGAAGCAGTTGGGCGTGATAAATATCGGATCGGAGTGCCTGATTTTGCTGGCTAAACCAGTATTGCTTTGCCGGGGCAACGTAGCTTTGCGGAACTTGATACTTATCAGCAATTTGTTGGAAGGTGGTTGGATTGTCAGCGGCCTGCTGCAATTTATACAGCGGTTCATCTTCAATGATTTGGACCACCTGCGGCCGAACGGCTTCCGGTAGCTTTGGCTCGACAATTTTGACGACGGTCCGTTTAATCGGTTTATCCAAAATGGTGTTGGTCTGCCGTTGCGCATCGGTCAGTTCGTGAACCTGATGACCGATGTAAAGGGCACCGCCGAGAAGGACGACCAAAATGGTGATAATAACGATTAATTTTGTGTGGCCGGCCCGCTTTGTTTCGGCGTGATTTTGTTGACGCTGGAGCCGGGAGGGTGTTTGGTTTTGCATAAAGCCCATCTCCTTAGAAGCCTTGATTGCCTTCAGTATACCATTTTGAACGGATGGGTTAGCAAGGAGCGTCCTGGTGACCACCAATTTAACTAAAAATAAATAAAAAGCCAATGAAAAGGGTGGAACCAAAAATGGCGAGCCGCTTCGACCTTCTGAACGCTTACGCGCCGATCGTTACGAACTCACCGTGGTTTGGCACCGTCATGAAGTATAGCATGGAATGGGGGGTGTTTGCAAGGACTGAAAAATGACCGATCAGCCATTGTGAGCGTTGAAAAAGTTGCCGAATTTCAAGACCAATATTGTGCAATTTAATGGCGTACGATGTACTATGTAAGCGGATTCAAGAAATAAACCTAAACGGGGTTTCATCTAATTAAGGAGGGCTTTACAATGGCAAAAAAAGTGGCAGTCGTAACCGGGTCAGCTGGTGGCTTAGGTAGGGGAATTGCTGAGAGGCTTGCCAAAGACGGCTTTGCAATTGTGATTCACGATATTAATGAAGAATTACTGAACCAAACTGAAACTGAATTTAAAGATAATGGGATTGAGGTAACGAGTTTTGTGGGCGATGTTTCGAAGCGTGAGGATCAGTTTGCTTTGGTCCAGCACGCCGTTGACACATTTGGTCGCCTTGACGTATTCGTCAATAATGCCGGCATCGAGGCCGCAACTCCGCTCTTGGAAATTGATGAAAGTGAATTGCAACGCTTGTTCTCAATCAACGCCTTTGGGATGCTCTTTGGTACCCAGGCAGCTGCAACGCAATTTATTAAACAGGGCGGCGGTGGCAAGATCATCAGCGCCTCGAGTATTGCGGGCCACGAGTCCTATGCCATGTTGGGGACTTATTCAGCCACCAAACACGTCGTTCGCTCGTTCACGCAGACGGCATCCAAGGAGTTGGCAAAATATAAAATCAACGTGAATGCGTACGCCCCCGGGGTTGCAAAGACCAAGATGTGGGATCGCCTGGATGCCGAAATGGTGAAACACGATCCGACATTGAAACCGGGCGATGCGTTTGCAAAGTACACCGCGGATATTTCGCTGGGAAGATACGAAATGCCTGATGATGTTGCCAACCTGGTATCCTTCTTGGCATCCCCTGATTCTGATTACATTACCGGCCAGACGATTTTGGTTGATGGTGGAATGGTTTACCGTTAAATGACTGAATGGTGGAATGATTCGGAAATTCATGCCGACCGATGAGATTGGGAAGAAGCAATCTGATTGGTGAATTAGCGCCATTTTACTTGCCGGATAGATGTGTGTTATTTTGAAAGCAACTGAAGGAAAGGGTGGTGGCATTTTGCCAGTTTCCAATACGTATCCGATTTCTAATGGTCAGTTTCCAGCAGATCAGACCACCAAGGTTAAATTGACCACTCAGTTGGGTTATACGTTACACTGTTCAATTCTCCCAGTTGTTCATGGAGGCGGCTCGGGGCCGATGCGGTCAATGACAATTGATGCGGTCACCCCAAAGCCAAAACAGGCGGTTAAAATTCATCAAATCGACTTTGAACAAATTGGGTCCACAATTGACATTACGTTACCAAATGGCGAAATAATGTATTTGAAGTTGGTTGATTGAGTTGCCAATGTCGATAGGGTTGTCGCCATGCGGTGAAAAATGCCACCTTGGAGATTTCAGATTTGAGTTCTGGAGTTTCCCGGGTGGTTTCTTTGGGTCTTGTTATGAGTGTTTAATAATGATGAGTTTGAGGGTTTTAAAAGCGATTTAAATTAGGAGGGATTTTGTGGCAAATCCAACGTTTAGTAAGCTGATTACCAGTCTTAATCCGAAAAAATTGAATGCCAGCAGCCGGAATGGAATCAAAATTGACCGCATTGTGATTCATCACAATGCAATGACTGATGCCGATGAGGCGATGAACATTTGGATTGCCGGCGGTCCGGCTAACACCTCCGCTCATTATGAGGTGACCCCCACGGAAATCATTGGTTGTGTTGGCGAACAGTATGCGGCGTGGCACGCGGGTGGGATCGGTCAGGCTGATCCTCCTAAAATGGCCAATCCTAATCAGCGTTCGATTGGAATTGAAAATGTCAACTCGACGGGCGCGCGCCGGAATGGTTGGTTGACCCGCGAACCGTTCAAAATTGTGCGCGGCTGGTAGCTGATATTTGCAAGCGCTACCAAATTCCATTGGATAGACAACACGTTTTAGCCCATCGAGAAGTGACAAATACCGCCTGTCCCGGTGGGCTAGATGTTGATGAGGTTGTTCGGCTGGCGAGAATCGAGTTTAAAAATAAAAAAGCTGATTACCACGAATGATCAAAGATCGTGATTACCAGCTTTTATTGATTAATGGAGTCGGCGGGCGACGGTTACAACGTTTGTAATCACTTGGTATGACTAGCTTTTCGCCATGAAACAATTGGCCGTGCTAACCATGTGCTAACCGACCATCAGAATACTGTGAAACATGGGTTTCTAACCAGTAATATACTTCTCAAATAGTTGGGTCGATTCTCTGATTTGGTCTTTTGTGACAAATGAGTATACATCCAACGTCGTCTGAATATCGTCGTGACCCATGCGCCGTTGAACTTCTTTGATTGGTAATCCAGCACTAATTAGAGCAGTGCAGTAGGTCTTTCGGAAACCGTGAATTGTGATGTGTTTTAAATTCGTTCGTTCGACAATTTCGGTGTACCATTTTTTCGGTAAATTAAATGACCGGTGCTTGTTGCGTGTGGATGCAAAGACCAGCTGTTTGTCTGCCTCAAATTTTTTTCTAAATGAGAAGAAATGTTCTTTTTGCATAATTTGCCACTTCTTCAGTATAGCCGTGGTTTGATCATCTAGTGGAATGTCACGATAACCGGCTTTGGTCTTTGGTGGTTGAATAATCATAACGCCTCGTAAACCTTGAGTGACAGTTTTATTAATCCGAATCGAATGATTGTTCAAGTCCACATCACCCCAAGTTAATGCTAAGCACTCACCACGACGCATCCCCGAATAGGCCAAAGTTCGAAACAATACATACTTATCGAACTCCTATTGCTTATCGATATGTTCAAAGAAAGTTGCTAATTCTTCTCGGTCATAAAAGTTCTCTGGCGCATCCCCTGGTAGTTCTTGGCGGCGGGGGAGCACAATTGCCTTAGCAGGATTTGAATGGTGAATGTAGCCCATCCTAATCGCAAAATCAAGGACGTTCGTGGTGTACTGATACCAACGTTTATACCCAGAGACCGGGGCAATTTCAAACCACAGGTTGACGGCTTTTTGGACATCACGAATGGTGATAGTACAGATGCGCTTTTCGCCAAAAGCTGGTAAAATGTGGTTATTAAACATTGCTCTGGTACGGGCATAGGTAGATACTCGAACGGTATTAATGTAACTTTCATACCATTCTTCATACACGTCTTTAAAGAGGATATTATTGTGCTGTGGGGCACCATGATCCTCGAATGAAGACTGCAAACGGGAAAGGACTAATTCGGCCTCTCGCTTTGATTTAAAGCCACCACGACGAGTAACTTTCTTCTTGCCAGTCTGTTCATCAATTCCGAGATAGGCCTGGAACTTATACAGTTTCTGGCCTTTTTTATTTTTGTATTCAACAATTTTTGTCATGATATTTTCCTTTCACCCTGGGACGGATTAAAAAGGAATATTGCGGCATCACCACCTTTCCTGTATTATTAATTAAAAGGGCATAGTTATCCCCTTATATATGTATTGGTATTAGCACATCCTAAACTTTGGCGAGTGGGGGATGTGTCTTTTGCTTAGTCAACCAAATCTTTGACAATGTTATAGTTAGAAAATCTCTTATTAGTGGTAAATTCAAAACGGTTGGTTTGTCCCTTATCCCAGTCATTGATAAAAATGGGTTGAGTATCAATGACCGTTTTATTAGCATTTAGTAATTTGACATTTACACTAAATGATTTAAACGAAAAGTCCGTGGTATTTTTAACATTGGCTGAATATGTTTTATAACCATAGTCATTTTTCGTTTGTTTGAATCTAATTGTTTTTATTAATCTTGAATTTACACTTTAAGTGCAACACTA
>NZ_AZFZ01000063.1 GCF_001435895.1 Lentilactobacillus parafarraginis DSM 18390 = JCM 14109
AAAAAGCTTGTTTTAAGACAGACCCTAATCTGTTCCATCATCCCAACCTCAAAAGGTTAGCTTTCCTTCCCTGCACCTCCAATCAAAAACAAATCGTTACCGAATCTTGTGGTACCGAATTAAATACGGTTGAAGCTCAATTGAACTATTTGGTTTATTTAGTATATATTGTTTATACTAATTAATCAATCACAAAAAAAGTGTTGTCCAAACATTTCCGATAAATGTTTGAATAACACTACTTTCACGTGAAAAATCATTTTTTATCAATCATACAGATTATTTAGAACTATCCGTACTTGCCGATTCCGCTTTCTTGAGCGCATCCTTAACTGCCGCCTTTAAGGCTTGGCTTGAAACGGATGCCCCTGAAACTGAATCGACGTCAACGGTGTTTTTAGCAACCATTTGCTTTGGCAGCTCAGCCATCGCCTTCAAACCGACGTCCTCGCTTTCACTCTGCTCCAACACTTCAACGTTTGCCAGCTTATGATCATCAGTCAGCGTGACCCGAACGACGACCCTGCCGCCAATGCCATCATCGTTTTCACCAATGTATTGGTTAGCTTCGGTCGGGTAATCCGGTTTCTGAGTTGCTGCCAGATCGCTGGTCAGTTTCGTCGTGAATTTGGAAGCCGTCGTTGTCGTATCAACGGCTTGATCCGCTTGATCAGGAACCGCCTTTTCTTCGGCCGCATTCTCCCCGGCAATTTTTCCAAAGATCAGGCATTCCGCAAGGTTGCCGCCGCCCTGATACTGGTTGGCACAAATGCCACCTAATTCGCCAGCACTGTACAGATGCGGGATTGGCTGGCCCGCGGAATCCACCACTTCTGCGTTGGCGTTTCGGCGCGGGCCGCCCTGGGTATTCAGCATTGTTTGCACCAGAGGGACCGCATACAGAGCACCCTTACCAAACGGAACCATTGACTTTGCCGGCCGATGAAATTCGGGATCCTTCCCCTTCTCGGCGGCCTTGTTGAAGCGTTTGAAGGTCTGGTGAAGCACCTTCGCGGAAACCTGAAGCTTTTTAGCTAACTCATCAATTGAGTTAGCTTTAATCAGATTGTCCAAATAGGGTTGATACTGGCCAATGATTGGATCCTGATCAAGCTGCTTCTTTTGGTGTTTGTCGAAAATCAGATATGGGTGATCCTGATTAAGCGGCACCTTCCACTGACCGTGGTTGAATAAGTGGCCGTGCCGATTGGGCTCCGCTTCGTTAAAGTAGCGGGAACCATCATCACCGATGACAAATACTCGGCCCTGGCTCACCAGCTGCTGGCTAATCATCAGCCGGGCCCGTTCGCCCGGCTTTACCGCAAACGCCATCCCGTGAAGCAGGCCCAACGATTCATAATTGTGCATATGCCACATGTCAGCCCCAACCTGCTGGCCGAGTTTCAAGCCAATGCCCTTATTGTAGAGGGTTCCAAGTGGTGAGAGATGCGAGGCTCCCAGATAGTCTTCGATGTTTTGCTGATTATTTTCAAAGCCACCGGTGGCCAGAACAACCCCGTTTTTAGCCGCCACACGAAGTGTTTTCCCATGACGGGCAATCACCACGCCGGTCACCGTCTTGCTTACGGGATCTTGAATCAATTGTTTGCCTGGCGTTTCGTAAAGAACATCAATTTTGTCAGCCGTTTGGTAACCTGGCCTTTCAAATTCCGCCAGAGCGCGCCGTCAAAGAAATTATGGGTAATCGTGGTGGTATCGTAGCTGGCCGACCCTGGAAACTCCGGGAATTCCTCAACGATCGGGGCAACCGGTCCCTTGTAGTCCAAGGAGTCGTGCTTCCAGCTCACTGGTTCTTCCCCTAAATAGCGCTTCACATAGTCGCGAATCCCCATCATCCCACGAACGTACGTCTCAATCATGCTTTCATCCAAGTGCATTGGCGCCGTTAATGCTTTGTAGTAGCTCATGAGGCCGTCAAAATTTTCACCCGTGCCAATCAGCTGTGCTGAATACCGTGTGTTACCGCCTTCGTGGCCTTCCGGTGCGGCGTCCACTAAGAGAACGGTTGCCCCATTATCGGCAGCAAACCTTGCGGCTGTCGCGCCAGCGCCGCCAAAGCCCAAAACGACAACATCGTAAGTTGCGTCCCACTGTGCCTGTTGATCATTTACCATTATTAAGAACCCCTTCATATCAATTAATTTAAATCCACCCATATCTTACCATTTATAACAGCGCTTTCATCACGCGATTTACAAAAAAGCAACTTATTTCACATGTCGTTTCCGCCACATTTTCATAAGTTGCCTTTCAATCAACCACGATTAGCTTTCAACTGAATTTTTCGCCTTTTCCTCGGCGTTTCTAACGGCACTCTTCAACGCCCGGCTTGAGGATGAAGCCCCCGAGATGGCATCCACGTCAACCGTGTTGGCCGCCACCATCTGCTTAGGCAGTTCCGTCATGGCTTTTTGACCAACGTCCTCGGATTCGGATTCTTCCAGCACCTCAACATCCTTCAACTGGTTATCCCGGTACGTGATCCGAACGACGACCCGGCCACCGATGCCAGCGTCACTGATGCCCAAATACTGATCCTTGCCAACGGCGTACTTGCTGAAAACGCTGGCTTCATCAATGTCACTGCCGCCAAGGTCCCCCGTTGTGACGGTTGGGGTCGTTGGACGACTGACTTGATCGTCCTTTTTAGCAGCCGCATTCTGTCCGGCAATTTTACCGAAAATCAGGCACTCGGCAAGGTTGCCGCCACCATTATACTGGTTGGCGTTAATCCCACCGAACTCGCCGGCACTGTACAGGTGCGGAATTGGCGTGTTAAATGCATCCAGAACTTCAGCCCGTTCGTTACGCTTGGCCCCACCCTGCGTGTTCAGCATCGCCGTTGCCAGTGGGGTTGCGTAATACGGACCGTCGTCAAATGCCCGCATTGAATCGCCGCTGCGGTTCAGGGCCAGGTCCTCGCCATTTTCAGCAAACACACTGAACCGGTCAATCGTCTGCTTAAGGGTTGTTGGGTTGGCCTTGATTTTATGAGCGAGGGAGTCAATTGTACTGCCCTTCACCGTGATGTCGAAGAAGTCTGGATAAGGCAGCTTACCGCTTTCCTTAATTTGGCGGTACTGAGTCTGGTCAAAGATCAGATGGGGGTGCGAATAAACGGTTGGGTTCTTCCAGCTGCCGCCCTCAAAGGCGTGACCGTGACGGCCATTTTCATCTTCACGAACGTACCGGCTGCCATCATCGGCAGCGACGAAGATACTACCGTGGGAAAGGTCGGGCCACGGGCTCAGAATGAACTTCCCGCGGGCTTCCTTCGGATTCTCAAAGGTGAAGCCGGTATCAAAACCGAAACCTTCAAACGACTTCATGTGCCATAAACTGGCGCCGACTTCCTGAGCCATGGCAATCCCGTCGCCCTTGTTATAGCGGGTACCGATCACCTTCAGCTTGGGAACGCCAATGAAGTTCTGAATGGCGTCATTGTTGTTTTCAAAGCCGCCCAGTGCCATCACGACCCCGTTAGCTGCCTGAACGTCAACAAGCTGACCATTACGCTCGATCTGAACGCCAACGATCGCCTTTGTCTGCGGATCTTGAATCAAGTGCTTAGCTGGAGAGGCCAGCCAAACGTCAATCTGCCGGCTGCGTTTGACAACTTGGCCCCGCAAGGTCTTCCAAAGGGAGGCATCGAAATAGCCGTCGTGAACGGTCGTCAGGTCAACGGTATCGGAACCTTCAAATTCAGGATATTCCGGCGACAACCCGTTGGCAAAGGCTTCGAAATCAGGATCGCGGTGAACCTTGTTGTAGGAAACCGGCGCCTTGATTTCCAAGTACTTCTTGAAGTAGTCGGGAATGTGGACCAATCCATCAACGTAAGTATCCAACATCTTTTCATCAATCTTAATTGGACCAAACAGTTGTTTAAAGTACGTTTTCATCTTGTCAAAATCATATCCGGTCAGCACAACCTGGCCGGCATAGCGGGTATTGCCGCCCTCGTGGCCTTCCGGTGCCGAATCGATCAGCAATACCTTTGCGCCATCATCAGCCGCGAACCGAGCGGCGGTTGCCCCCGCGGCCCCAAATCCGACAACGATAACGTCGTAAGCTGCTGCCCAGTGATTATTTGTTGAGTCTGTCATGATAATACCCCATTTCGTTTGATTGTCTTTATTAATCCTTAATCGGAAAGTGCCATTTACGTGATTTAATGAGCATGGTTGTGTAAACGGTTCCAACTGTATGCTTCCATTATCCCGCGAATTTCCACGAAGTAAAATGGTTTTCCAGTTGAATTTTTATGCCGCCAGCGGCATACTTTAAGCAAATGAAAACGTCATAAACAGGAGGCCAATTCATGGATTCCTTAGACCGAAATCGGCAATTAATCCGGATACTGGAAGCAATTCAAGCGTTCGGAAGTATTTCTAAGGCGGCCGAAGCATTGTTCATTACGCAGCCAACATTAAGCAAAATTATTCGCAAAACGGAAAATCAATACCAAATTTCCCTGATTGATCGCACCCAGCATCCCTTCACCCTCACGCCGGCGGGCACCTACTACCTCAAGAAAACCAAGCAACTGGTTCAAGATTACCAAATTATGCGCAATCAGTTGGCGCGACTGGCAGATACCACCTCCGAGACCCTGACGATTGGCGTGAACGAGTCACTCGCCCAACTGGTATTGCCGCCGGTTTTGACGGATTATCACCAGCAGTTTGCCGATGTTCACATCCAGCTCATCGAAAAGCCGGCCCGCCAACTGGAGGCTGATTTACTGGCCGAAAAATTGGACGTTTATATCGGCATCGCCCCAGCATTTAATCCAGAATTAAAGCAAAACCGGCTTTACACCGACAGTGCGGTCCTGATCATCCCGCCGGCCACAGCTCGGGATCTCCCCAACCAGCCCGTCAGTGATATCAGTGCGTTTATCAACGATCAAGATTTCATCATGGAAACTGAAACGTCGAGCTTTCAGCGCCTGGTGGCCAGCTACCTCGCCAAATACGACTGCCGGCCTAAAGTCGTTGTCCGCACCGCCAACATTACCACGGCTTTTCAACTAGCAATCGGGGGCCTCGGGGCAACCATTGTGCCAAAATCTTTATTATTGAGTCAACCACGGGCCGTTTCGTATGGTAAAATTCAAATCAAGCAGGTGGCCCTGCCGCTTGACGTCACGGTTTCTCAGAATCGCAACGTTCCTCAGAGCCCGGCAAGTCGCCACTTCATCGCGACCCTGCAGCAGCGATTTTCACCCACTCATTAACGAAAGAAGGCAGTTCTAGTGGCTTCCCCACTTCATTTTTGGCGAACCCTCGCCGACATTGTCATGGTCAGCCTCATGACCATTATTTGGATCATCATTTCACAACTCACAACGTTTCTCCAAAGTAACGCCAACACCCCCATCAATGACTGGCTATTCATGATGGGCGAAATTGTTGGGGTTGTCGCAATGATCTTTACATATCGAAGGAGTCCCGATATCATGACCTTTTCCCGGGACCAGGTTCTTAAACGATACGTCACGGCTTTCTTAGCCGGAACGTTGACGTTTGCCAGCTGTTGGCTCATCAGCGTTGGGTTAGGCGGCTTCACCGTCCGATTTATCATGACGGGTACTTCGGCGGGCTGGGCCTTTTTGTTTCTCATCGGCTTTGCCATTCAGGGTCTGTTTGAAGAACTGGTGTGCCGTGGCTACATCATGGGCCACTTTTTAAAACGGCACCAGCCACTGCTGGCAATTATCGTCAACGTTGGTATCTTTGCCGCGCTTCACAGCCTGAATGCCGGCATCGACGCCCTGGCTGTAGTGAATCTGATCCTCTTTGGTCTCTTCATGTCACTAATGCGTTTGAAATGGCAAAATTTATGGATTAACGGTGCCTTTCACTCGGCGTGGAACTTTGCTGAAGGGGTGGTATTCGGCACTGCCGTGTCCGGCACCGTCAACGTCGGCGCGGTGTTCAAATCCGTTCCAGTGACTGGAAAAGCCCTGATAAATGGCGGCACGTTTGGCATCGAAAACACGGTGATCTGCACTGGCATCTACCTCGTCATGGTTGGTTGGCTTTCATTCACGTATCGCAATGAGCTCCGGCGAACAATCGCCCAATACCGCCATGCTTTCTAATCCGCACAAAAAATTCACCTCATCGATAATGGGGTGAATTTTTTATCATCAAGCGTTAAACTTCAACGACGCTGTACTGCTTAATCAGTTCCAGCAACTGGTCAATATCCGGCGCAAACACCTGGCCAATATTGCCAATCCGGAAACTGTCGATGTTCGACACCTTCCCCGGATAGATAATGAAGCCGTTCTTCTTTAGGTATTCGTACAAAGCTTGAAAATCAAACTGTTGGCTGGGGTATTTAAACGACGTGATGATTGGGGACTGAACATCGGCTTTAATCACCGGTTCATATCCCAACTTGGCCATTCCTTCCCGCAACTTGGCTTCATTTTCCGCGTACCGCCGATTGCGGGCCGTAACGCCGCCGGCCGCGTTCAATTCTCGAAGCGCCTGCAGGAATGCATACACCACGTGGGTTGGCGATGTAAAGCGCCACTTGCCGTCATGCTCCTCAAAGGTGCGATACTGATCGTACAAGTCCAATGCCAGCGAGCGCGCATTTCCCTTTGTTTGATCAATCGTCGTCCGTTTGGCGATCACCAGCCCGAAACCGGGAACCCCCTGCACACACTTGTTGGAACTGCTAATAAGGTAATCCAATCCCAAATCAGCCGTATTAATCGGCACCCCGCCAAAGCTGGACATCGCGTCAACGATGGTGGTAATGCCCATGGCGTGAACTTTTGGAATGATGGTTTCAATCGGATTCAAAATCCCGGTGGTCGTCTCACAGTGAACCACCGCGAAATGGGTTACTTCCGGATGAGCGGTTAGTTCCGATTGAATCCGTGACCAGTCGGTAATTTCATCTTCGGCAAAGGCCACGTCAACGTGGCGGATATCAAGATAGTCGGCAATCTGCGCCATGCGCTGCCCATAAGCGCCGTTAATGGCGATCATCAGAACTGCATTCTTTTTAGGAACGGCGGTGCCGAGCGTCGATTCAACGGCAAACGTCCCGCTGCCCTGCATCAAAACCGCGGCGTAGTCCTCCTGAGGCGCGTTGGCAAGCTTGAGCAGCTCAGCTCGGACCGCTTGCGTATCGCGTTTGTACTCGTCATCCCAAGTGCCGTGATCAACCAACATTTGGCTTTTGACTGTCTCACTGGTGGTCAGCGGCCCTGGTGTCAACAAAATCGGCTCCGGTGTTGGCCGGTTGGCTTCAATAATATCAAGGGCGGGAATCAAGCGAATCAGGTCATCAATATTTGAAATGACGTAGTCGGCGCCGGCGGCTTTTAATTGCGAAGCAGCCTTAGTCGTTACCGCGCGCTTCTCGGATGCTGATAACAAGTCATACTCCTTTTCGGATAAGCCCACCTGGTTGCCGCCAACGACAACGCCGACCGCGATCGCGTGGGCCTGTTTGGCTTCCAAAATGTCGTTGACCGTGTCGCCAACCTTAATGGTCTGTCTTGGATCGTTGACGCCCAAACGTTTCAGCGCATACAGCAGCATATCCGCCTTTGGTCGGCCAACCCCATTTGTCTGCTCGGAAGTCACGTTAACCTGGGGCTGATACCCCTGCTTAGCCGCTAATGGAATGACCCGGTCAAGCATCGCCTGAGTGTAGCCGGTCGTCGAGCCAACCTTAATCCCCTGTTCCTCGAGGTAGGTCATTAAGGCCTTAACGCCGGGTTTCAACTTGGCCGTTTCTGCCAAAACGGTCACAATGTCGCTTTGGAACTGCCGATAAATTTGGATCACCGCTTCCTCGATCGGAATCGTCGGGTACTTCGCCTCCCACTTGGACTGAATTTCAGGCTGGGCCATCATTTTTTTGACGTGGGTCAGCTTGTCAAGACCGAGGTCCTGGCGGATGTCGGCCGTTGGAATATCAATATCAAAGTGGTGAAATGCCTGCTGAAAGGCAATGATTGGTGCCTGACTGCCATAATCAATCGTGGTCCCAGCCCAATCAAAGATAACTGCTTGAATCATCATAATCGCTCCTTATGTCAAATTCACTTACTTACCAGCCCGTTTAATGTATCGTGTACGTAATTTATATGAAATAATTTCCAGCGGAATCGTAAACGCTAAGATCAGATAAACGATCATCCCCACTTCATGAAAATCAAAGTAAAACCCGCTGGCCATGAATAACTGGTAGCCAATCCCGCCAGCACCAGCCGCTGCCCCCACAGCGACCGCGTTGGCAAAGTTGATTTCAAATCGAATGAACGTCCAGCTCAGAAAACTCGGCATGACGGTCGGCAAGATCACCTGACTTACCAACGGCCAAAAACCAACGCCCATCGCACGCAGCGCCGCCAATGTGTCCTTTGGCAGCTCATCGATGCTGTCAGCGTAAACTTTCACCAGGTAGGCAACGCTGTGAAAGGTCAGCCCAATCACGGCCGCGTTGGCCCCTAGTCCCAAAGCGACACTGTAAATCAGCACCCACAAAATAGTTGGGATGGCCCGGACAAACGCCATGGCGCTTTGCACAATATCAATCAGCCACCGGGGCGCTAAATTGCGTGATGCCATTAAGGCAATGAAGAAGGCAAAGATCGCCCCAATCAGGGTTGTCAGGAAGGCCAGCGCGATACTTTGGACTAACGCCCCAACCAGGCTGCCAAAGCTGGTGTTGGAAACGGCCGGATGAAGGAACATGATTCGAATATTGTCAATCAGCCCCTGAGTTGCGGCCACTAAATTGACGCCCTTTGGGATAATCGTTGGAACGGTGGCCAGCGTTGTAACCATTAAGAGCATGATGACCCCGTAGATGGTTCGCCTGCGCTTGTCTTTCAGCCGAAACGACAGGTTTAACTTGGGCATCACCGGTCGTGAAGCCGGCACCACGCCGAGCTGTTTTTCAGGCTTACTAATCATGCCGCAATCCTCCTTTCAACATAGTTGGAAACCAGTTCAACGGCAATGACCAGAATGATAATTGCCAATACGACCAGCCCAGCCGGACCGTATCGCAAACTCTTAAAGTACAGATCAAAGACAAAGCCGATTCCAGTCCCCGTTAACAGCCCCACCAGGGTGGCATCCCGAATGTTATTTTCAATCATGTACAATAACCAGGAAATGAGCGGCGTTGTAATTTCCGGCAGGACTGCTTGAGAAATGACTTGCAGATAACTCGCGCCGGTTACTTGAAGCGCCTGGATCTTTTCAACATCCACGTCTTCGATAGTTTCCATAAATGCCCGGGTCAGAAAGCCAACACTCAGAAACAACAGGGCCAGGAAGCCGGTAAAGTCATTTTGCTTAAATGAAAATAGCAGCAGCATTGCCCAGCCGACAATCGGAATGTTTCGCATAATTGAGGCAAATCCGCGAATCACCCAGCTTAACGTTCGACTGGGGCCGGTCGATTTGGCGCCCAAAATGGCGAGGACCAACGCCAGGACCCCGGCCACGCTGGTTGCGGCAACCGCCACCACGAAGGTTCTCAGCAGTGCTTGGGTGATGGAGTACCAATACGTAATGGATTGACTAGTTGGAATGAAATTTTGAAATAGCCAGATCATTCCGCGATCTAAGTATAAGAATGCGGCCGAATTGAAATTCAAGATGACGGCCGCACCCACGTACAGAACGCCGAGAAGTCCAATCATAATGGACAGCCTGACGCGCTTCTTCAGAAAGAAATTTGGTTGCTTTGATTGCCGAATCTCCATGGTAGCCTCCTATCCAACAGCGACGGGTGCATCGCTGACATAAATGTTTTCAATATCGCGATCGGTTGCCGTGGCAGTGGCGCCATCAAAGACAATCCGGCCGTTGTTTAACCCGATAATGTGGTCCGCGTACTCCTTGGCAATGTCAACCTGGTGCAAGTTAATCAGAATCATCATGTGCTTCTCGTCTGCTAATCGCCGCAAGATTTCCATCACCATAGTGGTTGACCGGGGATCAAGAGAGGCGATCGGCTCATCACACAACATCATCTTGGGATGCTGCATCAGCGAGCGGGCAATCCCGACCCGCTGCTTTTGGCCGCCGGACAGGTCACTACAATATTTGAAGGCAAAGTCAGCCAAGCCAACCTCGTCAATTAACTGCAGTGCCTCCTGCTTTTCGTCCTTTGAGTACAGGGACAAAACGCCGGCAAGCGTGGATTTACGGGCCAAACTGCCGTGAAGCACGTTTTCAATGGTCGTTAGTGACTCAATTAAATTGTAATTTTGAAAGATCATGCCAATTTTTGACCGAGTCTTTTTAAGTTGCCGATGATTGAGCTTGCGAATGTCCTGACCATCAAATAAGATTTCGCCGCTGTCATCAACAATCAGCTGATTGATGCTTCGAAGCAGGGTGGTTTTCCCGGCCCCGGAAGGCCCTATAATGGCGGTTACCTCCCCTTCCTTGGCAGTTAACGACACATCGGTCAGTGACCGCTTGCCGCCATCATAAGTTTTTGACAACTTATTAATTTCCAGCATACTGCTCCTCCTTTATTCGCCCAGAATGTTGTGGGTTGGTTTGTACCACTTATCAGTAATCGCAACGAATTTTGTGTTGCCGACCTTGGTAAATAACCCGCGGGTCTTAGCGTTTGCCGGCGCAAAGAACAATTTGTTATTCGTCACGCTCTTCGAGGTCAACTGCTTGATAATCTTATTAATATCGCTTTGGCTGACCTTGCTCTTATTGACAGCCAATGGTTCGTCCTGCACCTTGTAAGCGGCGATGGCAACTGATGATTTCCCACGAACGCTGGTAAACGGCGCCGGCGCGTTATTGTTAATCTTGAAAATTGCCCCCGGTTTGTCCGAATTATTTTGGAACTTGCCATATTGGGTGAGATCCATATCGTCAAAGGCGGCGACGTCGGCGTCACCCTTTAACAGGTTAACCGCCGATCCCTGATGAGACTGGCCGTAGAGAACCTTACTGAAGAACTTGCCGCTCTGGGCCAAATCGTCGGTACTCTTGAGATTGAAAGCCTTCTTGATGGCACCGGCGGGAATTGAGAAGCCGGAAGTTGAAGTGTTTGAGACAAACGACATCCGTTTGCCCTTAATGTTCTTTAATGAATACTTGCCGTTCACCTTGTATTTTGCGGCCTGTGACTTTGGTACCATAATATAGCTGTGATAATAGGCATCCTTTAACGTTCCGGATGGTCCGGAATAGGTCACCAGCGGTTGAACATCCTTGCTTTGTTTGCGGGCTTGGATGTAGCCATCAGGGCCCATCAGCCCAATCTGGGCCTTGCCCGAAGCTAATGATTGAATGGCCACGTTATAGTCGGTCGTGGTGACCACGTTGACTTTTTTACCAGTGGCCTTATGAATTTCTGACGTCAGCGCCTTTCGGGCGGCATCCTCTTCCTTAGCCGAATCACTTGGTAGAAAGACGACGTTTAACGTGTCGGATTTTTTCCCGCCATTGGCAACCGGACTACTGCAGGCTGCCAACGTAACTGACATCCCAATGAGACCAGCAGCCACCATTGCTCTTTTCCAAATGGTCATAGTGAAATACCCCTTTACTGATTTATTGAACAGAACTTATTTTATCGGGGCAATGTAAACATTTGGCAAACTCTGGGTAAATGAATGTAAAGGGTTGGTTAATAATCAATCCGGTTATGTAAATTCTTGATAAATGAGCCGATGATCCCCTTTATCATTGACAAATGGGCGTGAAGACCATATGCTAATAAAAATGAGATCAATACTAATAATCGGCGAGAATATGTGGTACATAGCGAACTAACGATTAGTATTTCTTTAATAAAAAGTTGTTTTACATTACCTTAGGAGGTTATGATTCATGGCAAAGCAAACTGTTGGTACCGACGCTGTCAAACGTGGGATGGCGCAAATGCAACAAAACGGGGTCATTATGGACGTTGTGAACCCGGAACAGGCAAAGATCGCTGAAGACGCGGGCGCCGTTGCCGTTATGGCATTGGAAAGAGTGCCTGCCGATATCCGTAAGGCCGGCGGGGTTGCCCGAATGTCGGACCCAGCAATGGTTGAATCCATCATGAATGCCGTCTCAATTCCCGTCATGGCCAAGGCGCGAATCGGCCACTCCGCTGAAGCCCGGGTTCTTGAAGCTGTCGGGGTTGATTATATCGACGAAAGTGAAGTGCTCACCCCCGCTGACAACCAGTATCACATTTTGAAGAGTGACTACACGGTGCCATTCGTTTGTGGCTGTCGCAACCTGGGTGAGGCCCTCCGGCGAGTCGGTGAAGGAGCCTCAATGTTACGGACAAAGGGTGAACCGGGTACGGGGAATATCGTCGAAGCGGTGACCCATATCCGCGAAGTTCAGACCCAAATTCGGGACGTGGTTGCTGCCAAACCGGATCAATTGATGACAATTGCTCGCGATTTAAAGGCCCCATACGAATTGGTTAAACAAGTCCATGACGAAGGTAAATTACCGGTCATCAACTTTGCTGCCGGTGGCGTGTCCACCCCAGCTGACGCGGCATTGCTGATGAACCTGGGAGCCGACGGAATCTTTGTCGGTTCAGGAATCTTCAAGTCAACCAACCCATCAAAATTTGCCAAGGCGATTGTCCAAGCAACGGCGCACCCAACCGATTACAAGCTAATCGCCGAAGTTTCAAAGAACTTGGGCGACCCAATGAAGGGAATTGACATGTCCGAGTTGAAGACGGAAGATATGATGGAAAATAGAGGAGTGTGACGAGACCCGGTTAGATGCGGTGTCTAAGGGTGAAGCAGTGGAAATCCCGGTCTTGGATTTGTACTGCTTTACCCTTAGACGTTAGCATCTGGGTCGTCGGAACACGTTCAGAGTGTGACGAGCAACGGTAAATGCGGTATCTAAGGGTGAAATGATGGAAATCCCGGGTTTGGATTTGTATCATTTTACCCTTAGATGTTAGCATTTGTTGCGTCGCCCCATGGGGCTAGCCAGCACATTCTGTGCGGGCGTCGAAACCCGTTCGTTCAGGAGTGTGACGAGCAACGCACGCCCCCTCTTCACTTCATTAATAAAAACTAAAAGCATTCATAAACTAATCAAACCGGAAAGGAGCCTCCAATATGATCGGAGTCTTATCATTACAAGGCGCAATCAATGAACACCAAAAGGTCCTCGATAACCTGGGCGTTGACAACCGAGCCGTTCTGGAACCCACAGACCTCGAAGGCTTAGACGGCCTGATTATCCCCGGCGGTGAAAGTACAGCCATTAAAAAATTAATGGTGTTTAACGGGTTATTCCCCGCCATCAAGAAATTGGTTCAAAATGGGCTGCCAACCTTCGGGACCTGTGCTGGAATGGTCCTGCTGTCTCAGCCGGAATCATTTGATATGATTGACGCGACCGTCGTCCGTAACGGGTTCGGCCGTCAGCAGCAAAGTTTCGAAGAGGACTTGGCAATTCAAGGACTCGACGGGCCGTTTCACGCCGTGTTTATTCGGGCCCCCTACCTCACAAATGTTGGCAGTGACGTCAAGGTTCTGGCAAAAATTGACGATCAGGTTGTTGCGGCTACCAAAGATAACGTCTTAGCGACCGCTTTTCATCCCGAATTAACGCCTGATAGCCGCCTTCACAAATATTTCATTGAAAATTTCGTTCACCAAACGGTTTAATCATCACCACTCAAAAACGCCAATCAGCTTGCAAAAATGCAACGCTGATTGGCGTTTTTAGATGGATCGTTAAATTAATATATCATTAGCCGTTTACCAACAATTCCATTTGTCCCTTCTGAGGAGCAAAGTTAATTCCTAGTAACGGTTCGCGCAAGATCTTCCCGTATTCATCGAGCACGTCATCGGGAAGTGGTGTATGGTTCTGTAACGACGCGATCACTTCGCCGGCATCATGAGCCGAACTTAGATCAATAAATAAATTCACTTTGTTGACGACGTCTCTGAATAGGTCAGTCAGTAGGCCGTTGGGTTTCCCAGCAACATCCGTAATCACCACTTGCGTTGAATCAAAGCCTAAATGGTTAAAGCTCACCATTTTTAGTACATCGAACAAATTATTCACGGCGTCCAAGTCCCTTCATTACACTTACCTTATCAAATATTATAGTCGTAACAAGTTCACAAAGGCAAGCAATTCCCCCGTTAATCTAAGAATCCAACGTGACGGACGACTTAAATCTAGTTGATCCATGAGTTAAAATCTCATAACATTAAAATATCATTTGGAATATTCTTAATCAATGTTATACTGGTTTTATTCTTAAAATTATGAGGTGGATTATATGACAAGAAAAGTCGGCATCATCGGATTGGGTCACGTTGGCTCAACCATTGCAAATTACATAGTTACCGGCGGTTTTGCGGACGAATTAGTGTTAATCGATACCAACGAGAAAAAGGTTAATGCGGACGCAACGGATTTTCATGATGCAATGGCTAACCTGCCATTTCATACTAACATCACCGTGAATGACTATTCGGCGATCAAGGACGCTGACGTGGTCATTTCCGCCGTTGGCAATATCAGCCTGCAAAAGGACAATAAGGAACATGACCGGTTTATCGAACTGCCATTTACGAAGGTAGCCGTGAAATCGGTTAGTGAAAAGATCAAAGCATCCGGATTTAACGGCATCCTGATTGACATCACAAATCCATGTGACGTCATCACCACGATGTACCAGCACTTTACCGGGCTTCCAAAGAATCACGTAATGGGCACTGGAACGCTGCTCGATTCTTCACGGATGCGGCGGGCGGTTTCTTCAGAATTAGGCATTGACCCTCGCTCAGTTGGCGGATATAACCTCGGCGAACACGGGAATTCTCAATTTACCGCGTGGTCATCGGTTCGCGTTTTGGGTCAACCAATCACCGAAGTCGCCAAGCAGCGCAACATCGATTTGGCCAAATTGGACGAAGTTGCCCGCGCCGGCGGCTACACCGTCTTTCACGGCAAGCATTACACCAATTATGGGATCGCTGCGGCGGCCGTGCGCCTCGCCAATATTATTATGAGCGACGCCAGAAGCGAAGTCCCAGTTTCCAACTTCCACGAAGAATACAACACCTACCTGTCCTACCCGGCGATTGTCGGGCGCGACGGGGTCATCGAGCAGCTGCATCTTGGCCTCACCGACGACGAAAAGGAAAAACTAGCAACTTCCGCAAACTATATCCGAACCCGGTTTGAAGATACGGTTAAAGATATGTAGGATTAGTTAAAAAATCAATTAAATCGTTCGTTCAGAGGACCGACGCAACCGACAGTTGTTTCGGTCCTTTTTGACGTCAACGAACATCCCTCGATAGGCGGTCACGACGAACTCCGTGTAAAATTTTAATACTGCTTTTTTTACACAACCTTCATCAAATTTGTACGGATACTCTACGGTGATCCTGTCAAAAATAAGAACGAAATCTGACACAAAGTAGCCATAGGACGGATTAAAAGATTAATGATTGTAATGGTTGACAATGTGTGTACACAACCATAATATGTACATACAGAAAGGAGCCATTACAATGCAGAATTCATCAACTATCAAAACAACCACCAAGGTTTTTTCGAACGGTAATTCAGACGCAATTAGAATTACTAAGAAGCTTAAAGAAGCTATGAAACTAACTGCCGGTGACGATGTTGAATTAACCTTTAATTCCGCCACCAACAAGATTGAAATATCTAAGGCCAACAACGAACCAAAAGTCAGTCCGGGATTTCAAAAAAGATTTGATCGCCTTTATGCTGAGAACGCAGATTTGATGGAACGATTGAAAGACCTATGAACTATCTAACTAAAGACGATTTAATTGAGATTAACCGATTAGTAATTGCAGCGGCGCAAGAAGGGACGGTCGGTGTGGCAGACCCACATGGGTTAGAAACCATTGTGCAGCAACCTAGCCAACAATTCTTTGGCCGAGAAGCTTACCCGAACATCTGGCTTAAAGCTGCATTTCTACTTCAAAAAATAACCAAGAAGCCCGTCTTCTTTGATGGTAATAAACGAACCGCATTTATGGCCACCGCATTCTTTTTGGATCTGAATAACTACTCTTTAAAAGTGTCGGCCCAAGATGGCCAAGATCTAGTTATGGAAACGACCCTATCCGCTGATACTGAGGAACAGATGGTCAAAATTGCGCTTTTTATTAAGGAAAACTCGACACTAATCACCAGATGATTTATTTAGTCATCTTTTTCCCCGATTTAAAATTGAAGTGCAACA
>NZ_AZFZ01000064.1 GCF_001435895.1 Lentilactobacillus parafarraginis DSM 18390 = JCM 14109
GATAAAACTTAGGAACTTTAGACATTACGAATTTATTCGAGAGGGGTCATTAAATGACTGCAACAGCTTCCAAGCGTGATGTGATCTTAGTTACAATTGCCTTATTTATCGCCACCTTTATGTGTGCGATTGAGGGAACCATCGTATCCACGGCAATGCCAACCATTGTCGGTGATTTGCGTGGGGTGGCCCTCATGAACTGGGTCTTTTCAATTTTCCTATTAACCAATGCGATTGCAACCCCCATTTACGGCAAACTTGCTGATAGCGTGGGGCGTAAACCGGTATTCATCATTGGCACGACAATCTTTATTATCGGTTCGGTGATGTCCGGTCTGTCTCATTCGATGCTGGTCTTGATTATCTGGCGGGCCATTCAAGGATTTGGCGGTGGGGCAATTTTGCCGGTTGCCAACACGATTATCGCCGACATCTATCCCCTGGAAAAACGGGCGCAGGTGCTGGGATTGAACAGTTCGGCATGGGGAATTGCCTCAGTTATTGCGCCGCTTCTTGGGGGCTTTATTGTTGATAATTTAAGTTGGCACTGGATTTTCTTCATTAACTTGCCGATCGGCATTCTGGTGTTGGTGATGGTCCAGTTATTTCTTCATGAGGAAAAAAGACGGGTCACCAGCCGCATGGATATTGGTGGTACTGTGTGGCTAACGGTGATGCTGTTGGCGATTATGTACGCGTTTCAAGTGATTGGTCAAACACCGATTCAGTGGCCAATTGTTGCCCTCTGTGTTTTGATTTCGGTTGTCGCATCAATCATGTTCATTCGCCGGGAACGATTGGCTGAGGACCCGCTGATTCCCATGGGGCTTTTCAGTAACCGGACATTCGTTGCTCAAAACCTGGTGATTGCCTTGATGAGCGGTTTTTTGATCGCGTATGAAGTTTACCTGCCTGATTGGACTCAGGGGATCCTGGGCTTAAGAGCCTCAATGGCCGGCTTTGCGGTTACGCCAAGTTCACTCATGTGGATTGTCGGGTCGTTCATCGCTGGGAAATTGCTTGTTCGTTTATCGCCGTTTCGAATCATCAACATCAGTTTAGCGTTTATCCTAATTGGCGCAATCATGATGGTGTTACTCCCAGCGTATACGCCATTTGTCAGCTTTCTGTTAATTTCAATGATTGTTGGAACGGGCTTCGGCCTGACGACCACAACGTCAATAATTAGTGTGCAAAATGTGGTTGATCCCAGTGAAATTGGGGTTGCAACCTCGTTTAATACCCTTTGCCGGACGTTGGGACAGACACTGATGATTTCAGTATTTGGAATCGTGATGAACGTGACGATGTTACGTGGTGTTCGGCAAACGGACGGTGCCAGCTTGAAAATGATGGACAAGTTAATTAACCCGCTGACAGCAAACGAACTTTCGGGGACGATTCTCCCGAAATTACGGGAAATCTTGTACCAATCGCTGCACAACGTCTTCATTGTGGGGCTGCTGTTGATTATCATCGCGTATCTGGTTAACTGGACGGATCGCAAAAAATCGGAATCCCAGCACGATTAAGTTAAATAAGTGTCTGGCCCATGATTCGACTAAGCAATATTTGGATAGCAATGAGGCCGGACAAAATTTTGGTTTTGTTCGGCCTCATTATTGAAATGGCTTGATAATGCCGTTAAGATATTTTTTGAATTCCCAGAACAAACGGTGGTTCGTGGACCTGATTGATGAATTCATACTTGAGAACCGCAAACTGCTTTTGGGGAAGGGCCGCGCAAAAATTGCCAACCTGATTTTTTTCGGTTTGACCGCCTGGATGCCCATAATAAACGACAATCACGATGATGCCGCCAACTGTCAGGTGGCTGATACAGCCGCGAAGGCCCTGAATGGTCGTCTCGGCATGGGTGATCAGTTGTTTGTTGCCACCGGGAAGGTAACCCAGATTGAAGATTGCCCCAGACACCTGAACCATTGGGGGCAGAATGCTGGCGATCTCTTGGTGGCCGTGATTAAATAGGTGCACATGGGTGTGATTAATCGGCGCGGCGGTCAATCTCTCTTGGGTTTGCTGAATGGCGCGTTCTTGGATATCAAACCCATAAACCGTTCCGCGGCTGCCAACCAACCGCGCCAAAAACAAAGTATCATGGCCGTTACCAACCGTCCCGTCAATCACCGTATCGCCGGCGTTGACGTGATTTGATAAGAGTTGATGACTAAATTCAAGGGCGTTTTGCATTTTTTTCATATTGTGCCTCCAAAGAAACGATTAAAGATATGGTTACTGATTGTCAATAGAACAAATCCTAACGCCCACCCGGAAACGACGTCACTCGGGAAATGAACACCGACATAAATTCGACTGAGTCCTACCAGGACGATCACCAAGGAAATAACGAGTGCCGCTGCCAGGCGACTTCCCGACCGATTCAACAAATGGTTCCCAAGAATAATCAGGCTGCCGCCAATCAGCATGGCACTCATTGCGTGACCACTGGGGAAGCTGGTGGAACTAACATGAACCAGGTGTTCAACAGTCGGGCGGGGACGGTTAACGATCCCCTTGATGAGCCGATTGCCGATACCTGCCAGCAGAATGCTGTTAATGCCGATGAACCAGACGCCTCGCAGGTGGTGCGTGAAGATGAGAATGACCATGATGCCGACTGTCATCATGGCTTCTTCGGGAAGATTAAATAATTGGGTGAACTGGACCGTGATTCTTGTAAGGCTTGGCGTGGCTTGATTGCGGACCATTGTCACGATGACGTGATCGAACGAATGAATCCACGCTGCTTCTTGCATGACGCCGATCATCAGGATACAAAAAATGAGGAGCGCACCGATTGTGAAAATAAACGATGGCTGATGACGCATTTTCTTCACAAGACATGTTCCTTTCCATGAGCGAGAATACTTTTATTATAGCATTCAACGTGTTGTTTTTTAGGGAATGATTTGGTATGATAATAGGCAATAATTTCAATATTGTGAAAATGACGAGACGAATTAGTAACCAGTGATTTGTTTTCAGAAACTGAGTGGTTGTTGAAAACTCGGAGCAAATTATGGTGAACTCATCGTCGAATACTTGGTTGAACAGAGTAACCCGAGTCGGTTAATCGCCGTTATCGATCTTGAGAGCCTGGCATCCACGGTCGATGCTGGGAATATAGGTGGTACCGCGATTAATCGTCCTATAGGAAGTTTACGATGGCTTCTTATGGGGCTTTTTTTCTCGATATTGAAAAATTTGAAAGGTGGCAGTTGCAGAAATGGCATACAATCATGAGGTAATTGAGCGTAAGTGGCAGCATTACTGGAAAGAGCATAAGACCTTTAAGACGCTGGATGATACCAGTAAGGATAAATACTACGTGTTGGACATGTTTCCTTACCCGTCTGGTCAGGGACTACACGTTGGGCATCCGGAAGGGTACACAGCAACCGATATTATGGCCAGAATGGCTCGGATGCAGGGCAAAAATGTGTTACATCCAATGGGCTGGGACGCTTTTGGGTTACCCGCAGAACAGTATGCATTGAAGACCGGCCATAACCCCCGGGACTTTACAGCTCAAAATATTAAGACATTTAAACGCCAAATTCGTTCACTGGGCTTTTCATATGATTGGGATCGTGAAATTAACACAACCGATCCTTCTTATTACAAGTGGACACAGTGGATTTTTGAACAGTTATATAAACGTGGTTTAGCATACGAAGACAACATTGAGGTCAACTGGGCCCCTGATTTCATGGGTGGAACGGTTGTCGCCAATGAAGAGGTTGTTGATGGCAAGACGGAACGCGGGGGCTATCCAGTTTACCGAGTTCCAATGCGTCAGTGGGTGCTGCGGATTACCGCGTATGCTGACCGGCTGATCGATGATTTGGATACGGTTGATTGGCCCGAGAGCATCAAGGAACAGCAACGTAATTGGATTGGCCGTTCACGAGGCGCAAGCGTCTTCTTCGATGTAAAGGGACATGATGACGCCAAGATCGAAGTGTTCACGACGCGTCCAGATACGTTATTTGGGGCTACATACATGGTGCTTGCACCTGAACATGAACTTGTCGACAAGATCACCACACCTGAACAGAAAGCTGAAGTTGATGCATACAAGGAACAGGTTTCGCGGAAGTCTGATCTCGAGCGAACTGATTTAAACAAGGATAAGAGCGGGGTATTCACTGGTGCCTATGGGATCAATCCGATTAACGGTAAGGAAGTTCCAATCTGGATCGGTGACTACGTGCTCGAATCATACGGAACTGGTGCAATTATGGCGGTCCCAGCGCATGACGATCGGGATTATGAATTTGCCAAGAAATTTGACTTACCAATTGTTCCGGTCATTGAAGGCGGCGATGTTGCTGACGCGGCCTATACCGGTGACGGGCCCCACTTCAACTCTGGTTTTCTGGATGGGATGAACAAGCAGGATGCCATTCAAGCAGCCATTGACTGGTTAAAGGATCATAAAGCTGGGAAGGAAAAGGTTAACTACCGCCTTCGTGACTGGATCTTCTCTCGTCAACGTTATTGGGGCGAGCCAATTCCAGTGATTCACTGGGAAGATGGCGAAACAACCCTTGTTCCGGAAGATGAACTGCCATTGCGCCTTCCAAAGGCCAAGGATATTCAGACTTCCGGTGGTAAGGAAAGCCCGTTGGCAAATCTGACTGACTGGGTCAATGTGGTTGATAAAAACGGTCGTAAGGGTAAGCGAGAAACCAATACAATGCCGCAATGGGCGGGAAGTTCCTGGTACTGGTTGCGTTATATCGATCCGCATAACGATAAAATGATTGCTGATCCGGAGAAGCTGAAGTACTGGTCACCAGTTGACCTTTACGTTGGTGGTGCTGAACATGCTGTTTTGCATTTGCTATATGCAAGATTCTGGCACAAATTCCTTTATGACCTCGGGGTTGTGCCAACCCCTGAACCATTCCAGAAGTTGGTCAACCAGGGGATGATTCTTGGTACTAATCACGAAAAGATGTCGAAGTCTAAAGGAAACGTGATCAATCCGGATGACATCGTCGATGAATACGGGGCCGATACGCTGCGGGTTTATGAAATGTTCATGGGCCCAATTGACGCTGCCAAGCCTTGGAGTACCGAAGGCATTAACGGGGCCCACCACTGGTTGGATCGGGTTTGGCGGTTGATGATTGATGATAATAACCATCTCCGCGATCGGGTCACGACCCTTAATGATGGCGAACTTGATAAAATTTACAACCAGACGGTCAAGATTGTCAGCAACGATTTCCAGCACATGCGCTTTAACGTTGGCATTTCACAAATGATGGTCTTTGTAAACGAGGCTTATAAGGCGGATGCCCTGCCAATTGCCTATATGGAAGGCTTCGTGAAGATGTTGTCGCCAATTGCGCCGCACATTGCCGAAGAACTCTGGCAATTGTTGGGTCATGATGGGACGATAACTTATGAACAATGGCCGACTTTTGATGCCGCTCAACTTGTTGAAGATACGGTTCAAATGGTTGTTCAGGTCAATGGTAAGGTTCGTGCGCATTTGAAGATTGCCCGTGATGCGGCCAAAGACAAGGTTGAAGAGGCCGCTAAGAAAGATGAAAATATCCAACGGTATACGGAAGGCAAAACCATTCGGAAGGTCATTGTCATTCCAAATAAGATTGTAAATATTGTTGTGAAGTAATAACTTACAAAGGTTTTCGAGCAACTAAAAAATTACCTCCAAGTGACTTTGGTCATCTGGAGGTAATTTTTTAGTTGAAATGTTGTGATTAATTCAATTCGCTGAGCGAACTATCCTGATGCTGCTTACCCCACAAGAAGTGGATAAGCTCGCGATCAACGGCCAGATTATGTTGATGAAGTTCGCTGTGCTGCGCTTTCATCCCGAATGTTTCGAAGGTTTGGTACGAAGTAACCCGCCCACGAAGCAGGTAACCCAATGACAATGCCGAAACGTTGGTGACAACCCCGTCGGAATTTGACCCATCACCAATATTGCCATAGATGTTGAGCACTTTGGCTTGGCGGGGGAACCGATTTCGTAATCGATACAGGCGGCGATATTCTGGATGAATAATCGCTGGTCGGCCAGTTGGAAGAATTCGGTTTTCATTGGGGGCATCATCCCACAACCTCACAAGTGGCCCGAAAGTGGGTTGATTTGCTCGGTGAAGGTCCATGATCCCGTCATATGGTCCGGCAATTAAGCACAGCTTGTTAACCCGCGGCAGATCGGAACGATTACCATTCAACAAATTATAGTAAACAACCGCATACGCACCCATTGAGTGACCAATAAAGTTGAGGCGGTTGACATGGTAGCGACGTTTCAAGATCTTGCAAATTTTAGTGATCCAGTGGGCGTACTGAAATTCGCCGGCTCGGTTATTGGCCATTTTGACCATGATGATGGGGTTGCGCATCCACTTTTTGACGGTACCGACAATATGAACGTTGCCCGTTGCGCTCACCCGGATGATCATTCGCCGGGACGCGGCCCCGCTGCTCTCAGCAGCGTTAACGACCCGGTGTTCGGATCGAAGCGTACCGCTCCAGCCGTGAACAAAAAGCGTTGGCGTACTGGCGTTAATATATCTGTGATTTATTTGCTGGACTTGTTGCTGGTGGGCATGCCAAATCGAAAAGCCGATAACCAATAGGATGAGGGATCCAATCCCAAAATAGAGAATCTGGTACCGCTTTTCGCGCCTATTCGAGAACATTGCTAGGAGGTAACCGCCTTATTTTTGGAGTTCTTGACTCTTTTCTTGATATAAGCATATCCTAATGATAATGCAAAGGAGATAATCACTGCCAAGATGGTTTCCATGATAGCACTTTTATACCCCATTTCGTCAATAATATCAATGACAGCTTTATGAAGATACATAATTCCTAAGGTTTGCTGACCAAGCAGTTGAATCGGCTTGATGATAAACTGGGGGAATGCTTTGCAGAAATAGTAACTAAAGCTAAAGACAACCATGCTAATTAAGATGGGGATAAACACGATAAATGACACCCGGGAGATCGGGATGTGGTGGAATGACGCGTGAATGATTTTTGATTTCAGGAAGAAGCCAAAGTTCAGGCGATCCATATGCTGCATCCAGAAAATCCAAAGGGTAATTAACGCGCAGGGAATCATGATCCAAAGGTCGGAAACAACTTGTTGAATTTTATGAAAGTACAGGTATCCGAACAACATGAAAAACAGCGCGATGAAGGCAACGTCGAAGTCCCATGGAATGTACTTCCAATGAAAGAACCAGACGTGCTTATAGCTGGTTGCCACAATTAACGAAATGAAGGCAATGATAATTTGATATTCCCGGTTCTTAACGTATGTAATCACGATTGACGTTAGTACTAAGGCGAGCAGGTAAACGTTGATGTACCAAAAGACGCTTAGGTAATGATTCAAAGTGCGGCCGCCCCAAAGTAACCGGACAAAATAAAATGCGGTATACGACCAGCTCTCCCCACGAATAAAGTGGGACAGCAGAATCAAAAAGCTACCACAAATTAGGTACGATATTAGAAGTGGTAAAATCCGCTTCTTGAAAAATCCCCACCAATTATTGTTGACGATTGGCTTTAAGAAGAAGCCCCCCATGATGAAGAAGATGGGCATATGCCACCAATACAGGAAGTGAAACATCGTGCCGTGGCGGGTCATGGCGTGACCGAAGACAACGGCCACAATCCCAATGGCTTTGGCGACATCAATCCACTCAATTCTTTTTTTACTCACAAACTTTTCACCTCGACGATTTTTTAACACGTATAGCAATATTTTAGTGCATGAGCGCCCTTTGTGACAATACTTTTTGATTACAGATCCTAAATCTGGTTGATGCTTAAGTAATATTTAATATGTTAATGCGAGATTGCTATTAGTTGGCAACTCAATTAAAATAGTTCAAGTGATTACAAAGTAGACGAAAGCGGGAGCGGCAATGACTGACAATCAGAACGGACAGTTGGATAATGCGCAGGATCAAATGCTGTCAGGATCTGCATGGATGACCGCCGGCAGCATCTTGAGCCGGGTTTTGGGCGCTATCTATATTATTCCCTGGCGAATTTGGTTTGGTGACTATTTTTTGCGTGGCAATGCACTTTATGGTATGGGTTACAACATTTACAGTTTCCTGCTTATCATTGCGATTGCCGGTATTCCCTCCGCGATTGCCAAGCAAGTTGCCCACTATAACGCGTTAAATGAGTATGGGATTGGTGTCAAACTCTACAAACGGGGCCTGGTGTTGGCTGCGGCAACCGGAATTATCTGCGCGTTGATTTTATACTTTGGGGCGCCGTTGATGGCTGGCGGCCACCGGCTGGTGATCCCGGTTCTTCATTCGCTTGCGTGGGCAATTCTTATCATTCCAACCATGAGCTTGACCCGGGGATACTTTCAAGGATATCAACAGATGGCGCCCTCAGCAATTTCGCAATTTGTGGAACAATTAGCCCGGGTGGTCTATATGCTGTTAACGGCATTTTTAATCATGCAGGTCTTTCATGGTAGTTGGGTCACCGCCGTCTCCCAATCAACGTTTGCGGCGTTTATTGGGTCGGCCGCCGGGATTTTAACCCTTGGCTGGTACTACTTTAAACACCGCCATACCTTCCGGTCACTGGTTGCCAACAGTCGTAATCGCCTGCATGTGCAAACCAGTGCCCTGTACAAAGAAATTCTTGCCCAAGCCCTGCCGTTCATCATTTTAGGAGCGGGGATTACCATTTTTATGTTAATTGATCAGTACACATTCTTTTCAATTATGCGACTGGCAACAACGTATTCTAATACCGTTTTATCGGACCTGTACGCGCTTTTTGCGGTTAACTCAAATAAACTGATAATGATCACCATCTCGCTTGCCTCTGCGTTGGCAATTACGGCCGTTCCCCTATTATCCAGAGCGCTGACAAATGGCGATCGGCAGGCCATCGCCAAACAAAATACCAATATCATGGCCTTATTCATGTTTGTCATGATTCCGGCAGCCCTTGGAATGGCCGCGGTTGCCGGACCGTTAAACCGCGTCTTCTATGGGGTGGCCGAACAGGCCCTGGGTGCGAATATTTTAACCTTTTCTTCGATGATTTCGATTCCGATGGGGCTGTTCGTGGTTATTTCGGCGGTCATGCAGGGATTGTCCGAAAATCGCCGGGCCGTGAAATTCTTTGCGGTGGGCACGGTGATTAAACTCATTGTTCAGTTCCCGTGTGTTTACTACCTGGGTGCCTTTGGCCCATTGCTTGCGACTGCAATCGGGATGACGGTGGCCGACTGGTTAATCATTCGGTCGTTAAACCGCGAATATGGCTTTGAAAAATATTCACTGAACTGGGCGTTTCGAAAGATCGGGCTTTACTCGCTAGTGATGTATGTGGTTGTTTTGGCGACGGTATTTGTCGGTGGCAAATTCGTTTCCCTGGTTCTGGATCCATTAAGTGGGATCGCCAGTCTGATCGTGACGCTGTTAGGCGTCGGAATTGGCGGATATTTATACGCCTATCTGGCATTGAAAAATCGGGTGGCGGATATGATTTTGGGAAGTCGAAGTGCTTCGTTAAGGCGCCTTTTAAAAATTAAATAAGTCGTGTCAGAATGACTAAAATAAGATCAACTTCGCCGCCATAACGAAGTTGATCTTATTTTGATGACAATAGTAGATTCCGTGCCTAGTCTTTTGATTGATGTTTAAACATAAATTTTGGTAATGCTTCACTAATTTGATGGGGGAGGACCACGTATTGTTTTTCGGCAAGTTTATCGGCGATCGCACTGTGGGTGTAAACTGCGGCTAAAACGGCTGCGGGTTTATCGGCGAATTGCGCGGTAAATCCACCGATTAGTCCTGCTAAGGTATCGCCCATGCCACCGGTTGCCTGGGCCGGCGTGCCACCGGTGTTTTGAAAGACTTTACCATTCTCATACACCTCGGTGCGATGAGATTTTACAACAACAATCGCATCGAGTTTTTCGACCGCGGCTTGATTGGCCGTTGGGGTTTGGTCGGCAATTTTAATGCCGGAAACGCGCTGCCACTCCATTTGGTGGGGGGTCAGGACGTTCAGTGATTCGCTGGGAAGCTGAAGATTGTTATGGGCAAGTAGTGTTAAAGCGGACCCATCGATAATCAGTGTTTGGCCCGTGTGCGCAATTTCAAAGGTTTTTGTTAATAGCGTCATTGCAGTATCGTCGGTGCCAAGCCCTGGGCCGATGACGATTACGTCGGCATTTTTGACGATATCTGCGGAATCGTCAAATTGATTGTAATCGACAAACATTGCTTCTGGTAACCAATCATGGAGACTAGCCTGGTTAGTGGGGTCGGTGAATGTTGTGACGAGACCAGCTCCTGAATACACAGCGGCCAATGAGGCCATAATGATCGCGCCGCCGAAGTTTTGGCTGCCGCCAATCAAGACAATTTTGCCATAGGTGCCTTTAAAACTATCTGCCGGGCGTTGGCGGATGACTTGGGTTAAAATGTTTTTTGTAATTTTTTCCATATTCAAAATCTCCCAAATAACAAGATTTAATCATCTTAAGTATATCATTGTTCAGACCTTCGCAAGATGCTGGGTAGATAGATTTCCGTTGTCGGGCCCGGCCTTCATGCAAGCGGTTGTGGTAAAATAAACCCATAAGATAACGGGAGTGATAATTTAATGACAATCGATTGGAAGAAACAGGCACAGGACTATCGTGAGCAGTATCTCCAAGACTTAAAAGAACTGATCGCGATTCCCAGTGTCCGTGACGACGAGCATAAAACGGATGAGTATCCCTTGGGAGAGGGCCCGGCTAAGGCATTAGACAAGTTCCTCTCATTTGGTAAGCGTGATGGCTTCATCACTAAAAATATCGACAACCTGGTTGGCTATATTGAGTATGGATCTGGTGACCAGACATTTGCCATGCAGTCCCATGCAGACGTCATGCCAGCTGGTGACGGTTGGGAAACCGAACCGTTTGTGATGACTGAAAAGGACGGTTCAGTCTTTGGCCGCGGGACGTCCGATGATAAGGGGCCGGGATTGGCCGCTTACTATGGGCTGCGAATGCTTAAAGATAACGGCATCAAACCAAATATGAAGATTCGCCTGATTATTGGTACCGATGAAGAAAGTGACTGGACCGGAATGAAGCACTACTTCGATGTTGAACCGCAGCCAACCCTGGGATTTTCACCGGACGCGGAATTTCCGCTCATTAACGGTGAAAAGGGCAATGCGGCATACGAAACGACTTTTGGCCACACCAACGGGCAAGCATATACGCTTAAGCACTTTGATTCTGGGCTTCGAACCAACATGGTGCCGGGAAATGCCACGGCCTTGGTTGAGACCGATAACAACGAACAGTTTGTCGACGCGTTTACCGACTTTCTGGATAAGACCCCGCTTTCAGGTGACATTAAGGCAACCGGTGAGGGAATTGCGGTTCACCTCATTGGTAAGCAGGCTCACGCAATGGCCCCTGAAAATGGCATTAACGCCGGCACATATTTAGCGGCTTTCTTGAATCAGTTTGATTTTGAAGGAGATGCTAAGAACTTTATCGCCTTTATTGCCGACTACCTCCATGATGACACCCGCGCCCACAAGATTGGGGCCAATTACACTGATCAGATTATGGGTGAATTGACAATGAACGTTGGTATTATGAAATTTGATTTTCAAAACGGCGGCATGGTCAATACCAATTTCCGTTATCCAAAGGGAACCGACAATGATCAAATCTTGAAACAATTAGCTGAAGTGGCTGATAAATTTGGTGGTCATGTGAAGCAGATTAGTCACATGGTACCGCACTATGTTGATCCCCAAGACCCGATTGTGAAGACGCTGCTCAACGTTTATGAGGAGCAGACCGGGGCAACCGATGTTAAACCGGAAGTTGTTGGGGGCGGAACGTATGCCCGAATGATGAAGCGCGGGGTTGCCTTTGGCGCCCTTTTCCCAGGCACGCAGGATACGATGCACCAGGCAAACGAATTTCAGCCAATTGATGACTTGCTAAAGGCAATGGCCATCTATGGTCAATCAATCTATGAATTAACCGCAAAATAACTGGTAAGCGAGGTGGTCAGAATGTTGGCGTTTAACTATCAAAATATTCTCGTCGGGGTGGATGGCTCCAAGACAGCGGGAAAGGCTGTTTCCAAGGCAATTCAAGTTGCCAAGCACAACGGCGCTAAACTCTACGTGGTTGCTGTCATCAATGATCGGGAATTCATTGGGGTTTCCAAGTCGGCCTCGATTGGTTTCGGCAACGTTGATCCCTCAACCATTGAGGCAATTAAGACGCGCTTCGAAAATTTGGTTGCCAGTTACGCGAAGCAGGCAAAGGATGTTGGGGTGAACGCCAAGGCATTTGTGACGTTTGGCGATCCGAAGACAATCTTGGCTACTAAACTTGTGGCCGAAAAGCAAATTGACGCAATCGTCATTGGCGCGACCGGCGTGAACTTCTTTACGCGGTTAACGCTGGGATCAACGGCAGCCTTTGTGATTGCCCATGCGCCCTGTGACGTCTTTGTGGTTCACCGGGATCGCAAGACCAGAAAGTAACCGCAGATGAAATAGGGTTCATTATGACGGATTAGGATTGGCGTAGCAGTTTACGCCAGTCCTTTTTTTGTAACCGGCATTTTATTCACATCAAATCCGTTGGTGCAGCTAATTCGTTGAAAGCGGCAGAAAGATGCCGTGATCATTTGAAACGGCAGTTATTGACGGTTGCATTTCCACTCAGGAAACGGTTATACTTTTCTGAGTTGACTTTTCGAGTGATCTGCTAACTAATTATGTAAAAATGAGGGATTTTGTTGATAGATATTGTGTTCAACGATGCGTTTGCCAGATCGTTAAAATATTATTATGAGCAGCGGGAAATTGAGCGCCAGGTGATTTCACTGCCGTTATTTTTAGGCCTGGGGGACATCGCCCAAGTCAATTTACTTGAAACCCGCAAGACCCTGCTGCGAATCAGAAATACCCACGAGCCCTCCGGTAACTCGGGGACGCTATACCAAATGATTGTGACCGGAGCTGCTGATCTTCAGGCAGCGGCAGCTGCTGGTGAATCATTGCGAATTTGGTGGACTGATTTACCAGATGATTTATGCGGCTTTATTTGGCTTTGTGAGGAGTTAAAGGGCTTTAAGGCCCCGATTTCAATGGTTCACGTACCACTAACCCTTACCCAGGGAAATACGTTATACCAACTGGATAGTATTAGTGACCTGACACCGCCAGACTTTGATAATCACCATATTTTTCGGCTGGAAACCCAACTGACCCAGGAAACCAGGTTGGCCTATAGTAATCAGTGGCGAGCGTTAAAGCGGGATAACACCCCCGTTCGCGTCGTTTTGAACGGCCACCTGCTCAGTCAGCCGATTGACTTCTATGATCGGTTTTTGCTAGCAAATTTGAGTCGGCGGCAAGCCGTTGAGATTGACGAAGCAATTTCGAATACCATTTCCTTTGGACCAAGCGGTGTGCCTGACTGGTGGTACCGCCACCGGATTGACTATCTGGTTTCCAACAAGGTCCTGGCCTTTCAAGAGGGGCATCATGATCGGGTCGGTTTTGTTTGAATTCGATCATAAGGGTGATAACGACAAAAAGGCAGTTCCGAGTTTAAGTACTTGGGACTGCCTTGTTAATAATTTGTCGCGAAAATTCAATATTGATTACATTGCTTTTTGCTGAGGCTTGCGAATTTTTGCCAACTCGTCGTCAATCATTCCTAAAACCAGGTCGATATTGCCCGGATCGCTCAAATCATATTTCTGTAAATCGATTTTGATTTTGGGACTCACGTCGTAGTCGGCATACCATTGCCGGTAGGCCTGCCACATTTTGTAGTAGTAGTTTTCCAAGTCTGGGTTATTTTCAAACTGTTCGTAGTCACGGCCACGCTTTTTGATTCGGAATTTAATCGTGTCAAAGTCACTGTCAGCGTAAACCAGTAAGTCCGGAGACTTTTTCGGCAGCTGATTCAGTTCATTCATCATGTTGTCTAATAATTTGAGATAAACTGAAAGCTCCGTATCGGTGATGTTACCGTCGGCGTTATTTTCCTTGGTAAACAGGGCATCTTCGTAAATTGAACGGTCTAAGACGTTATTATCATCACTGAGGGCCTGTTTGATCATTGAGAAGCGCTTATTCAGAAAATAAATTTGCAATAAGAACCCATACTGTTTTGGATTGGAATAGTAAAGCGGCAAGACCGGATTATCGCCAACCGGTTCAAAAAATGCCTTTGTGCCCAAATGCGTTGCGATTTTACCGGTTAACGTTGTTTTACCAACACCGATCATTCCTGCTGTGATTATCACCATAGTAGCCCCTCTTTTTAAAAAATTACAATATATAGTGTACCACAAAAGTTGGTCACACCATATCTGTAAAAACGAATTTTTTTAGGCTGAAATATATAGGGTGAAAACCATTAAGTAGTACAATTAAGTTAGTGAATGAATGGAGGGAAATCAATGTATAAAGCGGTGGTATTTTTTGATTTGGATGGCACGCTGTTTGATAACGAAAAAAACGTGTCTGATGAAAATGTGGCGGCGATCAACGAATTGCGAGAAAACAATATTTTGCCAATTATTTCAACCGGCCGTAACATTTTCGAAATTCAGTATGTGATTGATGCGACAGGGATTGATTCTCTGGTGAGTGCCAACGGCAGTTACGTTCAGTACCAAGGCAAGAAGCTCAAGGCAGAAAAAATAAGTGATTCCGTGATTGAAGAGATTTTGGCGTTTGCCAAGCAGCAGGGCGACGTTATCTCGTTTTATAACAATGCCGAGTTTGCGCTCACTGCAGAGAATGATTTGACAAAGGTTAACTATCGGCTATTACGGTTAACGCCTCACGTTGATCCAACATTTTATAAAACCCACGAAGTTAATTTCTTAAATGTCTTTAATTATGATAAAGATAAACTTTATCAGGATCATTTTAAGGGCAAGCTGTCTCTGGTTCGAAACAATCCGCGGTGTATGGACACCATGAACTGGGGCGTTTCTAAGCAAACTGGTATTCAGGCAATGTTGCAAAAAGCCGACTTAGGCAATATTCCGTCCTACGCATTTGGGGATCAGCTAAATGACCTGCAGATGTTCTCTGAGGTTGATTATCCCATTGCAATGGGAAACGGTCATCCTGATGTGAAGGCAAAGGCCTCGTTTGTGACAACGGCCAACGTTGACCACGGAATTGTCAACGGGCTGAAGCATTATCACTTAATTAAATAATCTTTCGATATAAAAAGGGCGCTCAGGATTTTTCCTGAACGCCCTCAGACTGAAGACAAAGTCCTCCAAATACG
>NZ_AZFZ01000065.1 GCF_001435895.1 Lentilactobacillus parafarraginis DSM 18390 = JCM 14109
CTGAAATAAAGTTTTCAGACGGACCCTAGTAGAGCTATACAAAACTGGTCGGTAGAAACTCGGTTGTTAACCGGGCTTACACCGACCAGTTTTGATTTTTCTGATTCAATTTTGGCAACTTAAATGAGTCGTAGATTTGTTATAAACGCCATTGAGGTGCCAATGACTCATTGCGTTTCCGGGTTACTTTCGCTAATAGAAACTCGGCTTTGACCACTCCGTGTTGGGTTCACCGATCCCCAAGCTTTCCCGGTGATAATCTAACTTACCGACTAAGAGGTCGGCGGCAAACTTAGCAACCGCTTCCCGGGAGATTTGGGCACTCTTAAACGGTTCGCCCTTCTTGGTAACTGTGACTTTGTCCTTGGCCGGGTCGTTATAGAGCCAGGTAGTTCGCAGGATGACGTAGTCTAAGTCGGAATTTTCAATTTCATTCACAACGTCAACGTAATTAGTCTTCCAAACAAGTCCGGTATGTTCGCGGTACCAGGCTTGGAACGGACCGGTAACTTCCTTGTAGACGTCTGGTATGGACATTGCGATGAAACGTTGGGTCCCACTATCATCTAACGCCTTAATGAGTGGTTTCATAATATCTGGGCTTGTAACAAGTGCAAGAAACACTGCGTCGGCACCAGCAAAGGCCCTCTTCAAGGCATCGGAATCCTTTAAGTCACCATCAACTAAACTCACCCGGTCACCCACAAACTTGCTTAATCGTTTGGCGGCGTTGTGGCCAAATAAAACAAGATCCGCGTCACTGTGGTCTAGTAAACTTTGGGCGGTTAATTGGCCTATTTGACCCGTTGCTGCTAAAACAACGATCTTTGTCATAAAATTCACCATCCTTACTGATTACTTAATGATTAATAACGATTTAATTGCTTCACGATTGCTCATTGCCTCATAGGCGTCTTCAATATGGTCAAGGTCAAAGGTTTTGGTAAAGACCTTTCCCGAATTAATTTTGCCATCAAGAACCGCTTGTAGCAGAATATCCTTGTCTGGTTTAGTAACTGAGGCAATCCCACCTCGCAGGCCAATGTTCTTCCAGAACATTTGGTTGGACTTGGGCTCGGTTTGCGGAACGCCAACCCGACCAATGATGGCACCAGGACGGGCAATTTGACCAGCCTGTTCAATGGCGCTGGCAGCTCCGACACATTCAAGAACCGCGTCGGCTCCGGCATTTTCTTTGGTTAAAGCTAAGACGTCTTTGACGGCTTGGTCACCCTTAGTTGAAACGATATCGGTGGCGCCAAATTGGCCTCCCAGTTTAGCCCGATCTTCGTGGTGACTCAACAAAATGATCTTTTCTGCGCCTAGTAACTGGGCACCAATGATCCCACAGAGGCCCACGGCACCATCGCCGATGACGGCCACGGTTGCGCCCGCTTTGATTTCGGCACTTTTAGCTGCGTGAAAGCCAGTTGCCATCACATCTGATAAGGTTTGCAGAGATGCGAGTTGACCGTCAGTGTAGTCTTTGGGTTTACCAGGAATCTTAACCAGGCCGGAGTCAGCTGGTTCATACTTCATAAATTCAGCTTGATAACCACCGTTGCCACCAGGCTTTTGGTTGAGACAGTTACCTTCGAATCCGTTTAAACAAGCAACACAATGACCACAACCATGGGTGAATGGCACAACGACAAAGTCACCGGGATGAAAGTTGTGCACATCGGGACTAACTTCTTCGATGACGCCAATTGCTTCATGACCTACCAGTGAATTAGCGGGTCGGTTCGTGATCCCTCGGTACCACCACAGGTCAGAGCCACAGACGCTGGCTCGGACAACGTGGATCAACGCTTGGTTGTCACCGTCAATTTGGGGCTTTGGTACATCCTGGATTTCAACTTGACCAGGTTTAATAAATACGGCTGCTTTCATTCATTTCCTCCTTAATTGCGCAATCCTTTCAAACTTTGACCAAAAATACTTTCAATGGCCGCAGGGTCACGGTGATCAAAGAATTGGCTTTCCTTCTTGTCGAGACTGCTCATGAGTTTCATGTCGTCATCATCGAGTTTAAAGTCAAAGACATCAAAATTTTCAGCCATGCGGGCCTTATGAACGGACTTTGGGATGACCACAATTCCTCGCTGCATCAACCAGCGCAAGATAACCTGGCCATTTGCTTTCCCGTACTTCTGCCCAATTTTGGCAATTGTCTCGTTAGTGAAAATATCGTGCTTGCCTTCCGCAAACGGGGCCCAGGCTTCAACTTGAATGTTTTGTTCTTTGGCAAATTCAACGGCATCATGTTCCTGGAACCATGGTGAAACCTCGATTTGATTCATAGCTGGCTTAACGTTTGACATCAATTCCAAGTTCATTAATTGGTCGGGGGCAAAGTTGGAGACGCCGATTGACTTAATTTTGCCAGCTTTCTGGGCTTCAATTAGCGCCCGCCAGGCACCAGCAATGTCGCCATAGGGTTGATGAAGCAAGTAAAGGTCGATATAGTCCAGACCCAGCTTGTTCAGGGAATCATCAATTCCTTGTTTTGCCTTCTTGTAGGTAAAATGATCTACCCATAACTTGGACGTCACAAAGATATCATCACGGTCAACCGGGCTATTATTGATTGCCTTGCCAACGGCTTCTTCGTTTGCGTAAGCAGCTGCGGTGTCAATCAACCGATAGCCGGTATCCAGCGCATCACTGACGGCTTCTTTAGCGACGTTTAAATCGGGAACCTGAAAGACGCCAAATCCAAGTTGGGGCATTTTATGACCATCATTTAAAGTTACGTATTGCATCATTAAAATCTCCTTGTTGTAAGTTGAAAAGTTACGTTGTCTATCCATCAACGACTCTTAGTATAACGTGAAGCGTCGTGGTAGAAAATTACCCGTTAAGTATGTTACTATACAGTTATTGCATAGTAGTGGGGAGGACTAAATGTGGTTGTTAATTTAGAATTATTGGCGGAACTGGTTACCTTTCAAAGGTACGGAACGCTCAGCGCAACCGCCGAGCATTTAATGATGACCCAGCCAACTGTCACCCGGGGGATGAAACGGCTCGAACAATCGTTGGGGGTTACCTTGTTTGATCGGCAGGTTAGCAACCGCATTAAGCTTAACGCAACGGGATTATTAGCCGCTAAAGAAGCCAAGAAGCTGCTCAAAGCGCAAAGTGACTTTACGGACAAAATTCTTAATTATGATCGGTTGAGAAATGAAATTGCGGTCGCGTCGGTTGCCCCTGGACCCACCGGCTTTCTAGAACAAATCAAAAATCAAATTAACGCTAAACTAGCCATTACCCACCAGACGATTAATCCCGATAAGGTGCTTGATGAACTACGAAATCTCAAAGAAAAGCTTATTTTTACCAATCAAGAGATTGTCGCGGATGACATTGAATCAATGTATTTAGGGATTGAATATTTGGGAGTCGGCATTGATAAATTTAATCCGCTGTCCCAGCGGAAACGGATTTCGTTTAGAGACCTAGAAGGATTAAGCTTCCTTGTTGTTCAAGATATTGGTCCCTGGCGCCAAGTTGTTGAGGATAGCATTCCCAATGCAACGTTTCTTTACCAGGAGAATCTAAGCGCCATGAGTAAAATTAGTCAGTATTCAAGTTTTCCGTTTTTCTTTTCGAATTTAAGTCAACGGATGCCCGCCACCGTTAATCGGTTTAATAACAGTAATCGCAATGCCGTCCAAATCACCGATCCGCGAAATCAGATGGAATTGTACGGCACTTACTTGAAAAGTGAGCGGCAAAATGTTCAGCCGATCCTCAAAGAAATTGTTAAAAGGTGGCCAAAATAATGGGGAAAAATGTCATCCAGGCAGCTCCGTGTCCCACGGTTTGGTAATCGATCAGAATCACGAGGTTGAAGTGATCGATATTTTGATCTTGACCCATTAACACGAAAAAGAACCGCCGATAATCCTCGTTTGGGAGATTATCGGCGGTTCCTGTTATATTAACGGATCAAACTGTTTGGTTCAGCAAATTATTGTTCTTCGTACCAAGTGTAGTGGAAGCTACCTGGGCGGTCAACACGTTCATAAGTGTGGGCACCAAAGTAATCACGCTGTGCTTGGAGCAAGTTTGCTGGAAGAACTTCTGAACGATATGAGTCGTAGTATGAAACAGCTGCGGCAAGTGATGGAACAGGAACACCGGCCTTAGTAGCCAATGCGACAACGTCACGAGCTGATTCTTGGTACTTCTTGGCGATATCAGTGAAGTATGGGTCAAGCAGTAAGTTTTGAAGAGCAGGGTTCTTGTCGTAAGCATCGGTGATGTTTTGAAGGAAGCGAGCCCGGATAATGCAGCCGGCACGCCAGATCTTAGCCATTTCACCTAACTTAATGTTCCATTCGTATTGGTCTGAAGCGGCTTTCAATTGGTCAAAGCCTTGAGCGTAACTCATAACTTTACCGAAGTAGAGGGCTTCACGAACCTTTTCAACGATTTCCTTCTTGTCGAAGTCAACTTTGCCTTCTGGCTTAGGAAGAACTTTCGAAGCGGCAACCCGATCCTTCTTGAACATTGAAATGAATCGTGCGTAAACGGCTTCGGTAATCACTGATTGATCGATACCAATTTCAAGGGCATCTTGTGAGCTCCACTTACCAGTTCCTTTGTTGGCACCACGGTCAAGGATCATGTCAACGATTGGCTTACTCTTGTCGTCGCCAAGGTCATCTTTATGAGTCAAAATGTCGGCGGTGATTTCGATTAAGTAACTGTCAAGTTCACCCTTGTTCCAGTCTTTGTAGATGTCAGCTAATTCATCAACTGAGTAGCCGGCAAGGTTACGTAAAATGTTGTAGCTTTCGTCGATTAACTCTTCATCACCATATTCAATCCCGTTGTGGACCATCTTGACATAGTGACCAGCACCGTTAGGGCCGATGTAAGTAACACATGGTTCGCCGTCGGCCGGAGCCTTGGCAGCGATTTGCTTAAGAATTGGTTCAACCAAGTCGTAAGCTTCCTTTTGGCCACCGGGCATCAGTGATGGGCCTTGAAGGGCACCTAATTCACCACCGGAAACCCCCATGCCGATAAAGTTGATTCCTGACTTATCAAGACGCGCATTGCGGGCCATGGTATCGTGGAAGTTTGTGTTACCACCATCAATAAGGACATCGCCCTTATCAAGTAATGGCAACAATTCATCGATAACGGCGTCGGTTGGCTTACCAGCTTTAACCATCATGACGATCCGACGAGGGGTTTCAAGTGACTTAACGAAATCCTCAATTGAATAACTTGGAACGAGTTTCTTGTCTCCGTGATCCTTCATAACTTCTTCGGTCTTGGCGCCGGTCCGGTTGAAGATGCCAACCGTGTAACCGCGGCTTTCAATGTTAAGGGCAAGGTTTTTACCCATAACGGCCATTCCAACAACACCGATGTTTGCTTTTTGATCAGACATTTAAAAACCATCCTTTTCTATTAAGAATTAGTACCTTGCTACACAGATAGTTTACCATTGCACAAGCAGAAAGTGAAATAAAAGTTCTTTAGAATAGGCAATTCAGAAAATTAAATTGGTAGTTTGTGAAAAACAACTGGTAGTTTCTGCCAATCGTTTTTCATGTTTAAATTGCCAGAAAAAAATCAGTGGTGATGAAGTGCCGGCATCATGGGATAACGAACGATTGTAAAAAGTGAGTGAAGAAAAGCGGCTCAAAAAAGTCGTGGTAATTATTTTCAAAATTCAAAGTTAATTCTTAAGAAATCTTAATAATAAGAATTTGCTTTGAAAATAATCTTCATGACTGCGCTTTTAAGTGCTCGGGGACAACTATTCAAGGAATGTCGACGATTGTGATGCTGGTCATTTCAGAATTGAATTGCAAAAATTGAAAATGAAAAGGGCGGTGATGCAGGATCTTAGTCCTGTAACAACGCCCTTCTCAAAGAATTCAATTAATGTTGATTACTGGTTTAATTTATAAACCCATTCTCTGTGATCCCGAGCTAATAACTCATCAGCTGAAACGGGACCCATGGAACCTGGGATGTAATTAGGGAACATCGGTTGTTGAATATCCCAAACCCGTCTGATTTGGTCAACGAATTTCCACGCACTGGCAACTTCTGGCCAGCTGGCAAAGTTAGTACCGTCACCCTTCAAAACATCATGAATCAAACGTTCGTAAGGTTGTGGCGTTTCCTTTGTCCGCTTGGAATCTTCGAGGAACTTCAGTGAAACGGGTTCAGTATGGAAGCCTTGCTCGCTGTTCTTTGCGTTAACCGTCAATGAGAAGCCTTGGTTTGGCTCAATAAAGATGGTTAAAACGTTGGCAGTTAATGGCGCACTGCCGCTTTGTGGAAAGGCAAAGATGTCAACCAGCGGCTTCTTGAAGACAACGTCCACGCGGGTGAACTTGTCAGCAAGCTTCTTACCGGTTCTGATATAGAACGGTGTGCCTGACCAACGGTAGTTATCAAACATTAACTTACCGGCAACAAAGGTTTCGGTGTTTGAATCCTTTGGAACCCCGTCTTCTTGGCGGTATTCTTTGCCATTACCCATGGCAGCGTATTGGCCGCGAACGAAGTTGCTGGAAGCTTCGGCAACGTTATAAACCCGAAGGCTCCGCAATGCCTTAACTTTTTCAGCCCGAATGTCGGTATCCTTGAATGCAACCGGTTGCTCCATCGCAAGTAAGCTGACAATCTGCATAATATGATTTTGAACCATGTCACGCAAAGCACCGGAGTTATCGTAGTAACCGGCCCGTTCCTCAACACCAAGCTTTTCGGCAAGGGTGACCTGAACGTTATCAATGTAACGGTTATTCCAGAGAGCTTCGAAGATGGTGTTACCGAAACGAATGGCTTCGATATTCTGGATCATTTCCTTACCTAAGTAATGGTCAATCCGGAAAATTTGATTTTCGTCAAACGCAGCGCTTAATTCATTATTAAGTTCGCTGGCTGATTCAAAGTCACGACCGAATGGCTTTTCAATAACCAGACGGTTGAAGCCATCACTAGATAACAGATTTTGATTTTTAATGTTCTTAGCAACGGTTCCAAAGAAGTTAGGGGCCATTGAAATATAGAAGACCCGGTTTCCTTGTAACTCGTACTTTTTATCAAGTTCTTCAATCTTAGATTTTAAAACAGCGTAGTGGGCTAAATCAGTTACATCATGGGTGACAAAGTAGAAGTGGCTTGCAAAATTTGCAATGAGCTTCTTGTCACTGGATTCTTTGGCAACGGACTTTTCGACCATCTCTCTAAACTTTGCATCATCGACTTTATAACGTGATGAGCCAATTACAGCAAAATGATCACGAATGTTTCCCTTTTGGTAAAGCTTGAACATAGCGGGGTATAATTTCCGAATGGCTAAGTCCCCAGTTCCACCAAACAGCATGATCAATGAACGTCTTTCAGTTGGCAAATTGTTCACTCCTATCAATTAACTAAGCAAATTTGATATATCTTGTCTATACCAGTTCGCTAACATTATATAACACAACTCCGAACAACAAAAGGGAATAACCAATGTAAATGATAAAAATTTACACGCCCTATTTTTTCATAATGAAAATAATTTACAACGTATCTGATTTATTAAGAAACCTCTAAATACAAGTTGGAAATACGGACAATTGACCCCAATCGATTATAATGTAGTTTGCAAATTAAACATTAGGGAGTCGTAAGCATAATGAAGAAATTTAAGTTTATCGCGTTTATTGCCGTTCTTGCCTCATTGTTCATTGGGGTTAGCTTCAAGGCATCCGCCAGTTCCCCCTCGCTTTCCGTGAATAACGTTTACACAACGTCATCTTCCGTGACTGGGACCGCAACGAAGGGTGTATCGATCATCGTTCGGAATGCCAGCAAGAAAACAATTGCCTCTTCAACCGCTGATAGCCAAACCGGCAAGTTCAGCGTTGACCTGCACACTAATTTGAAGGCTAACCAGAAGCTTTATGTTTATGCCCGCAAGTCATCCACATCGTACTTCTACCGAATTGTGAACGTTAAGACGCCGACAACAAGCAAGGCCACAACGTCCTCAAGTAGTTCGAAGACGACCACGAGTTCCGCAACAGCAAGCAACAGTTCCAAATCAAGCAGTAAGATTTCAATTAACGAACCAACCGGTAAGTGGTATTCAGGTAACAACAATGGTTACCGGGTTGTGACAACCTTTAGTCAATCAACTGGTTTGAACCAGGCTTTGTATAAGAATGGAAAATTCCAGAAGAAGCTGATTAACTACGCAACTTATAAGGTAACAACTTATAGTAAGACTTTCTGGGGAATTACCTATCGCCAACGCGGCCAGAAAACTTACCAACGATTCTACTTACGATTTACTGATAACAACCACTTCATTTTGGTAAACAAGGCGAATAAAGCCGTTAAGGTGAAATTTGGTGTTGCCCCTTACCATTATTACAAATTTGTATTGGTTAAGTAATGCGAATTCACTTAACAATTGATTAAAGGTCGGGCTTTTGGTGCCCCGGCCTTTTTTCTATTGGCTAAATTATTTTTGGCTTCAATTGCGGTTATCCTAGTAGGTGTGAGAGAATAGTAGCGGTAATGAAATTTGAGAGGGGAGGGGTAGCTTGTTTAAACAACGACAAGAAATTCGCTTTAGTTCAGTTATTTTATATGCATTGATTTTAAATGCCGGCGCGGCGTTCATGTGGCCGCTCGTTACGGTATATATGCATAACTATCTACACAAATCACTCACGATGGCCGGAATGACAATTTTGGCAATGTCAGTGTTTATGATGATTGGTAATTATTTGGGGGGCTATCTGTTTGATCGGTGGTCGCCCTATAAAACGGCCATTATTAGTGTGCTGATATCCACATCCGGGATTGTTCTGTTAATCTTCTTTCACGGGTGGCCGATGTTTTCGATCTTGCTATTATTCGTTGGTTTGGGCGATGGTGCCTGCATGACATTAACGAACTCCTACGCGGCCGGCATTAGATCCCGGACAACGCGGACTATTTTCAACGTGCTGTATATCGGTCAAAATTTAGGGATTGTGATCGGAACGTTAATGGTTGGTTTTCTGTTGTCATACGGAATCACGGTGGTGTTCATCGTTGCTGCCATTTTCTACGCGACACTGGTGGTGATTACCCTGATTGATTTCAATGTGGTGGTTGAACGGCGAGCCCCTGGAAAGCAAATTCAGCGCGGTGCACCCCGGGAAACCAACGTTGGCACAATGATTCTTGCCATCTGTGGCGTTGTCCTTGGACTCTATCTGTCATACGCCCTATGGGAAAGCGTGATCTCGGTTCATATGACCAGCCTGCACATTCCGTTTGAAAAATACAGCCTTCTGTGGACGTTAAATGGGCTGATGATCGTGTTTGGCCAGCCATTTGTGAACCGAATTGGCGGCCGTTTTAAGATGAGTACCCAAACATATGTCGGGGCGGTAATCTTTGCCCTATCATTTGTTGGTCTGATCTTTGCTAGACAATACTATGCGTTCGTGCTGGTCATGATTGTGACAACGATTGGAGAAATGATTGGGTTTCCGGGAATCCCTGCCTGGATTGACAGCCTATCGTCACCCCAGGAACGGGGGAAATTTCAAGGAATGTATAACCTGTTTATGTCGCTGGGGCGCGCGTTAGGACCGTTACTCGGCGGTGTTTTCCTGGACTTTGCGCCATACGGGGTTCTGTTTTCGTTTGCCGCTGGGATTATTATTTTCTTCCTGGTGATCCTGATGATCATGAATCAACGGCGAAAAATTATGCTGCGGCAATTGAGTAAAGAGTCAACAAGTAATATTGAATAACGAATCAATGAAAAATGCCCGCTGATCAGCGATTGTGAACTGATCAGCGGGCGTTTTTAGTTTGACTATTTTTGGGATGGGGGCTTTTTGTTGCCAATGAGCCTCCAGATTGACAGTTTAGAACGGCGGCGATGGTAATGCCGATTCCATTAACCTGCCGCTAACAATTTGTAAATTCGTTCAACGTCCCTACCAGTTCCCCGCAGTTCGTAATCTGCTAAGAACGGCACATTGAAGCGGGATGCATAGCGCTTGGCGGTCAGGCAATACTGTTCGTTAAAGTTACGGTTGCCGCTGCCCACAATCCCGTGACACAGATCGGCATTGTGCTCATAGCCAATGTATTCTCCCATGGTATTGGTCATGAGTTCCTTAACCCCGTTATCAATCCCGTTACCGCCATCAAGGTAAGTCGGAACGAAGACAAAGTACGGCTGGGTTTCGTTCTCGAAGTCGGATTGGTCGCTAATTTCTTTACTTTCTACCAGCGGATTGGTTGCATCTTGATCGTGCATGCCAACCGCGTACTTCGTTAAATCTTTGACGAAGGAACGGGTATTTCCTTCGATTGAAATGAATAGTATTTTGATAGGTGTCACAGCCATCCTCCTTATATAATGCCGGCTTAATGAATCATCCGAAAACAATCAGTTAATCATACTGTAATCATTTTCAGGAAACTAATCAAGCTTGTTTTTTAGCACTTGGTGTGCTTCTGGTTCTTTGATGATTTGGGGTGTGCGTCCGTTGCCGAATGGGCGATCTCATGAAAATCGTGATCACTAACGCTGCCAGAAGAATGAGCCAGCTGATAAGCGAGATGAGCTTACTGATGCCCAGTCCTGGCGTAGTGTAAGTGAACTGCAACTGATGGGTGCCAGCTGGCAGCTTTGCGCCAACAAATCCTTGATTGACCACAAAAGTATTCGTTGGTTTATGATCAATTGTCAGCTTCCAACCCTTCGAGTATGGAATGGAGGTAACCAACGTTGCCGAACGGGGATTATGAGATTGACCGGATACCCGGTTATCTGACACTTTCAAATTATTGAGGCCGCTCTTCTTCAATTTTTGAATTTGGTTATCGTAGGATTTATTAAACGGCATGGCAACCAACTTTACAGACTTGAAGCGGATATTCTTGACTTGATTAAAGTCCAGCGCGATGTGCTTGCGGGCCTTCGTTGAGTATCCCAAGTTGAGCACCATATTATTGATCTGGCGATAATTTGATAAGTTGTCGTTATCGTATTGCGCGTAGCCGTTGTGAAAGCCGGTCGCACGAGCGTCAAAGTTATATCCCCCAAACGTTGGGCTTAACAGGCTATGACGAGCGGTGTCCAACTTGCCCAGATGAGAATAGAGGGTGTTGGCAAACAAGTTCTTGTTGACCGCCCAGCGATTATGGTCGGCGATTGAGCCGTCAGTTTGTTTGATTCCGGACAGAACTAAGTACAGTTCAGCATTCTTGGTCTGTTGCGGCTTATCAACTTTTAGCTGGTATTGAAGCGGCTTGCCGGTCACGTCAGTGGTCATCTTTTTCAGCGACTGGCGGTTTTCGTATTCGTTATTAGCCAAAATCATGCGGTTGGTTGCCAGCAGGTCCTTGGTCTTTTGAAGATTGGCGCCAAGGCTGACTTGTGCATGAGGCTGGGAAACAATCTTTCTCTGATCCTTGTCGCCCAACACGCCAAGGCGGTAGGCCGTCAGCTTCTTGCCAGAATCAATGAACGATGAGGTATCGACTTGAACCTGGTACTTCAAGTTGCGACTTTGTTTGGTGACCTTTGAAGGCGCAGTGTTGTGCTGGCTGTTTACCACTGCAGCCTGCGTCATTGCCCGCTCCCGGTCAACCGGGCTCATCTTATCATAGGTGCCAGTTGAGATTGTATTGGACTGCGTATAGGCCAGCGGCAGCGCGTTATTGCTTTCGTAGAGAACCGTTCCGTTCATGTTTTCAATATCGGGAACCGCGTTAACCCGGGCCTTTGCCTCAAAGACGCGGGGCTGCCCGTTTGCTAACTTAACCAAATGATACCCGTAAGGTACCATTGGCGGCTTGGTGGTGTTGGCTTTAGCAAAGATATACTTGACGCCAAGCAAGTTGTTAAAAGCGGTCCGGTAGTCTCCTTGAGCGATTGGTGTATTCATCGAAAACTGGCTGTTACCGATGGAACGAGAAAAGTTTCCCAGATAGCCGTTCTGCAGGGTCAAATAAACCGACGTGTTGTTGATGCCAGTATTGATTGAGAGGTCGGTATTGGTGTTGGTATAGTTGGCCAGGTTCTGCAAGTGCGCGTTGTAGTGATAACGCGGCGCCATTGAGGTTCGAAAGAAGCCCGGCTGGGATTTGACATACTGGTCCGCGCCGCTGTAATAATCTTTGCTAAACCGAGTGGCCAATCCGCGGTTGAGTTGTTGAATGGCCATATTACTGGCATTTGGACTGTAAATCCCCACGATATTTGAGGCAATATTGAGCATGAAGATGCCAAGAATTAAGCCAATTCGAGTCGCTGGCCGCCATTTGAAGGCAAACACCGCTAAGATCGCGATTACCGTGAGAAATAGGAAGCCATAGGAAACGGCGTCGTGGGCCTTGAGATTTAAAATGAAGCCGTTGGTAATCCAGACCAGGGTGATTAGCGCGATAGCCGCGCCCACGAGCCACATAACGTCCTGCTTGGTTAGATCGTCCAAGTGGTCAATTAAGGCCATTGTGGCCAGGCCGAAGATAAGGTTGGCCAGAAGGAACCAGCGATTGGATGGCGTTGACAAGGCGTTCATGATGGCGCCAAAGGCGGGGATGAGAATCCCGATGAAGGCGAGAATGAGGCCAATGTTTTGCCAAAAGTAAGTTTTGAAATGCCGGAGGGTGTAGACAACCCCCAGAAATGAAATGCCTGAGATACCAATGACCAGCCAAAAGTTCATTGCCCGGCCGGTAGTGAGAATTGAACTGGGCATTTTCAGGTAGTACTCGGGGGCAAAGAAGGTCATCCCGTTGGCAAATGCCTGGTTAATTCGCGTTGACTTGGTGGCAAACAGCGCGGTTGGCAGGAAGACTAGCGCCGACATTCCCAGCCCCAGGACGACCGAACCGGCCATTTTGGCAATGGATCGCCAAAAGTAAAAGTCAGTGGCCTTTCGCCGGCTAAGCATGCGGATAACAACGTAGACGAATGACCCGATTGCCAGAATCCAGGCGAAGTAGAAGTTAGCGAATAGTGTCAGGAAGACGGCCACAGCCAGTGGGATCCAGGATTTGTTGAGCATGATCCGATCAATACCGTAGCAAAGCAGCGGGAAAAAGATCAATGGCAGAATAAAGAATGGGTGGTGCAATCCGGTTGACAGGGCGTATCCGTTAAAGGCATAGGCAAGAGCGCCGATGATCCGACTAATTTTTTTGAATTTATACGTTGAAGTGTACAGCATGAATGCCAACCCGGAGGCGTACATTCGAAGATAGACTAAAAACGCGAAGCCTAATTCAATATGGCTTTTTGGAAATAGAATAATTAAGTAGTTAAACAGATCCCCGATCACGTAGTAGGACAGGTTTGTAAGTTGATCAGATCCCAGGCTGATGTTCCAAGCCCAGTGAGTGAACCCGTGACTTGGGTCTGACAAGAATTCGGCAATCATGTGCCGCAGCTGAACCAGAATCGGGTAGTGCTGGGCAAAGCCATCCAGTTCCCAAATCATGGAGCGGCCGGTCATCCATAAGCAACCGGCAATGACGCCGATTAAGAGAATAAATAACACCGTGTATGTAAGCCAGGCCGGTGTCTTTCGCCATAGCTTTGTCAAAATAGAGCCTCCTTATGTTTCGATTGGTTCTTAAATAATTTAAGGATTACGCACTCCCCATTATAGCAAAAATCTCAAAAATCAAAGAGACTGACGACAAAACTTAAGGTTTGCGT
>NZ_AZFZ01000066.1 GCF_001435895.1 Lentilactobacillus parafarraginis DSM 18390 = JCM 14109
AAATTGGATCAGTTGAACTTGACGGCCACACTTGCGAATCAGTATAGTTCACCACAGCATTCCCCTGATAATTATCGATGTTCAATTCTTGGGTTTCAAATTTTAAGCTTCGATACTCTAACGCACCTAATTGATAATCGAAAAATTGATCAATCATTCCAGTAAAAATAATTTTATCGTAGGTCTTTATGTAATAACCCTTTCTATCAAAAAAGTCTGTATTAGTTTTAACTTTAATATTGATATTATCAAGCATCTTTTCAATAATTTGAGTATATCCACCTATTGGAATTCCTTGATAAGGATCGTTAAAATAATTATTATTATATGTTAATCTAACTGGAATTCGTCGAATAATAAAGGCGGGTAAATCTGTGGCTCTTCTACCCCATTGCTTCTCAGTATATTCTTTGATCAATTTTTCATAGACATCTCGACCAACTAATGAAATTGCTTGTTCCTCCAAATTTTGGGGCGTCTTCCCGTCCATTTCGCTCCGTTGTCTATTAATTTCGGCTAAAGCTTGCTGAGGAGTCACTACCCCCCACATTTGATGAAAAGTGTTCATGTTGAAAGGAAGGTTATAGATTTCCCCGTGATAATTTGCAATCGGACTATTAGTGTAACGATTAAAATCAGCAAATTGATTAATATAATTCCATATTTTTTTATTCTTTGTATGAAAAATATGAGCACCATATTGATGAACTTGGATACCATCAATGTTTCTAGTATAAATATTTCCACCCACATGATTTCTTTTTTCAATAACAGTAATGTGATTTTTACGTTTGGCTGCCTCATAAGCAAATGTTGATCCAAATAAACCAGAGCCGACAATCAAATAATTCATTTAGAATGTTCCCTTCTATATTAATTGATGTTTATTCATTTCAATAGGTATTGTATTTGCCCCATTATCAAAGAAAAACGAAGCATACATATACATGCTAATTGTAATCATTATAAAAGTGCTATTTACAATAGTATTAATTAATAAGATAAATAATAAAATGGGAAATGCGTACTTTTTACTTTTAAAACTATAAAGCACATAAGGCAGTGCAAATAAAATGATTGTTTGAATACCTCCTGTTAAAGCTAATGAGGCAAAAAAACCACTTGATAAACCTGAATTACCATAAAAAAAGAGTCTACTTCCCAACATATATTGCTGAATAGCTTGTTCATTTGTCCATCCATTTCCCAAGAATGGATGATTAATCCATGCATCATAACCTGCTTTCATATCATTTAATCTAACAGAAAATGATCCATATCCCGTTTGATACTTAGAAATTAATAAATTGATCAATACAATGATAACAACAGGTAAGAGAAGGCCTAAAATCAATCTTAAATAATGTGATAAATGATGGTAAAAATAAAAATAAAACGCAAGAATGCAAATAAAAAGTCCTGTTGTAGACGTGGTTGTAACCAAGGTTATTGCTAAAATTAAAATTTCAAAAAATATTGTTTTTTTTATCTTAGTTGGTTTCTCAATAAACAAAACAATCAAAAGAGCTAATGTTAAAACAAAAGAATGCATTGGGGCTTCTGTAAAAATTCCTGAATTTCTAAGTAATTTTAGCCCCAAAAAGGATACTGTATTTTGTGTATTGAAAAAGAGACCCATATATCCAGGAACATTTATTTGGCTTCCCCAATCTATTGTCAGGAAAAAGCTCGGGCTAATGTGAAAGAAAAACACTAGGAAGTAAATAAATAAAGATAATAATGCAAAAAGAATGACAATATTTTTAAATACTAATAATAAGTCATTCCCACCTCCTATACAAAATTGTAAATATATCCATGTAAATATGGTAATCGGGAATAGCATATAAACAACAATTAATAAATTTGAACTATATCCATCATAATAGTTTTTTAAGAACAATAAGAAGGCAAATCCAAAATAACCTAAACAAAATAAAACATACTTTAAAGAAAACCTTTTATAGAAGGATAAACACATGAAACTATAAAAAATTGCTACCAAGCAAATTATTATAAAACAGCCAAATATTTTATTCCGAAAGTTATAATTATGCCAATAGACAGTATTGGCCGTTAAAAATAAAAAAAAAGCAATCAAAGCATTAATAAACTTATATAGATAACCTTCATGTAATTTTATGACCATAATTTTCCTTTCTATTCTAAATAATAATTCGCAGGTAACACCACGTTTTAGTTCAAAAAATTAGAATTAAAATAAATCCCAACGCATTTAAAAAATTTATTTATACAACATAAGGTAAAAAATAATCGTAATTTTTGAATTAGGTTCAAAAGATTTTCAAAAAATATTAAAACAACTTATTTATGACGGTTTTAAACTAATGATAGCGCTTAAACATTTCTACTTTAGGATTAAAAAAAACTCCTGAACAAGTTCCTCTGAAGGAAGCCTTAAATTTAGTGAATGTATTATTATGGCTTTTAAAAATTATTTTAACCAATACATATATTTGTCGTACCAATTCTAAAAGGTATCCCTTTCTTCCTTCATATTTTCTTTTACAATATAGTGCGTTTCTATTTGCAAAATAATATCTTTTAATCCTTTCTTTATCTTTTTCCTCTATAATATTAGTTCCAATATTATTTTTTATTTTATGAATTACGCAGGAAGTTGGTACTAAGAAATTATTAAATCCATTACGAAAAATTCTTGTTGTATATTCAACATCATCACCCCAAATAAAGAAATCTGAGATTGGCAATCCAATAATTTTTATTACTTTGCGAGGTAATAATAAAGAAACAAAGGAGGCACTTTTTATTCTAATAAGATGATTATTTACATCCTCATTCCAACATTTAGTCGGCCTAGGAACATTCATAACGGCAGCTTTACCATCTATCCATCTATCATTGCTTGCTAAGAATCCAAATTTTCTCTTAGTCCTTATAACTTTAACTAGCTCTGATAAACTATTTTTAAGCGGTACCGTATCATCATCCATAACCCAGACATATTCCGAATCACTTTGCTCTATAAAGGTTCTAATTCCTACGTTAAAACCGCCAGCTCCTCCTAAATTCTTATTCAGATGAACTAGCTTTAATTTAATACCACTATTACTAGATTTTTTCAGTTCTTTTACGAATGTGTATGTATCATCCGTTGAATTATTATCAATAATAATTATATTTTTCAATTGAAAATCCTGTGCTAATAATGCACCTAAGCATTCTTTAAGTAACTTAATTTTATTATAGGTTACTACTACACAATCAACAGATATATTCTCCATATTAGCTTAACCCCATTAATTATTATTTCAACCATTTAATAAGCTTTATCCTCTAAAATAAAATTCTTGATTTAATCTAATGATTTTACCTCCATATGATATTTAGAACCAATTTCCCTACCTTGACCTTCTTATTGGAGACATTCAATTAAGTGAATTATTCATTTGTGACCTTTGCATGAATAAACATACGCCATTTTTTTAACTTGAGTTTCATAATCATAACCTACATCAATTAATTTTTTTCTAGCCAAGCTACGCTGTGTATCTGTAACTTTGCTACTTTCTATAGCTAGATTAGCCCATTCTTCTTTATCTGTTTTTAATGATAATTGATGTGTTGTAAGTAATATCTTTATATTAGATGAAATTGAATCTGAACAAACAATAGGTAGTCCTGTTGATTGTGCTTCAACTAATACCAACGGAAATCCCTCGTATAAAGATGGGAAAATCATGCAGTTAAACAAACTCATTAGTGAAGGGACATCCTCCCTTCTTCCTAAAAATAATACATGCTCTGAAATTTTATTCTTGTAAACATAATTTTTTATTTTATTTTGTAAGGGACCGTTGCCTACTAAAACTAGTTCAGCATTAGGTTGCCTTTTCAAAATTTTTTTAAAAACATCAATTAGAAATTCATGATTCTTCTGATTTACAAATCTACCTACGTGACCATATACTATCTTGTCCTTTAAATTAAACTTATTCTTATATTTCTCTTTTACTTGTTGTGAATAAGAAAAGAGACTTGTATCAACAGGATTTTTTATAAGCTTCACTTTATTTAATAAATTTTTGCCATACAACCAAATTGCTGCCTCTTTAGAAACTGCATATAAATTACCAGTCCAGTTATTAATTCTTTTCTTTGCATAATTGTGTAAAAACATTTTCACTTTACTATTATTAACAGCTTCATTACATGCATTATGTGATTGAACAATAATCATTGGTATCCTTTCTTTTTGGGCTTTCTTAATTGGATAGAATAGGACCAAATTATCAACATGAAAATGAATAACATCAATTTTATATATATGAAACAAAGAGTCCCAATCTCTAAAATATTTCAATGGTGCTTGTTGCAGAGGAGTAATATAATGTACCATAATGCCCTGATCATAAAGAAAACGCCCATAATCATTTTGACTATTCTGTAAAACAAAATGAATATTAAAATTGTGGTTTTCCTGGTTCATTCTTGTGTATAGATCTATTACATACTTAGATAATCCTCCCTGTTTAACCAAACTTCTGACAACAACAAAAATATTCTTTTTCATAAACAATTCCTCGTTAATCAATGATTGTACAATCATATTGGATTACTATAGTTTTACATTATTAAAATGTCAGTTAGAGATGGTCTAAGAAAAATTTGTAGACAGTAGCTTCCCCTAACCATGTTCTCGTATGATGCTTGTCTCTATTAGATAATTTATATAAAAATGTATTATCAAGAAAAAGATGGTTTATAATTTTCGAGTCTAATTTTTGATTAAAATTTTTTTCCAAATAAAAAATATTTTTATTGCTGTATTCAACATTCCTAATGATCTCCTCTATCTCCGGTATTTGAGATATTCCCACTTCAATGATATAGTCTATTAGCAAATAATCTATTGCTTTATTCTCCTTTTTCCAGTATTCCAACAAAAAATCACGAATATAACAAAACAACAGGGAATTAGGTTGACTTAACATAAAGAAAGTGTGCCATCTAGAATTTGCAATGCTCATTGAGTATCTCTGTGGCTTTCTTTTAATTGAAAAAAAATACGACTTTGTAATTTCATCAGGAATCTTTCTTGTACAAAAAATTGTAGCATCAATCCAAATACCACCATATTTCGAGAGTAGCATAGATCTACAAATATCCGAAAAATTGGCTGGTCCAATAATATTTGCCTCATATTTTTCTAATATATAACGTGGAATTTCTATATAATTAGACAGATTTTTCTCAGTTAAAACATGAATCATTTTAGTCTTATTATTTTTGTAAACAGATGCAATACATTTTTTTACAAGAGTTGGTGCATTTTTCATTCCCTGTAACCAAATAATCCAAATGTTATCTAATGCTTGACCACTTTTCACATATGGTCTTGAATTAAATGCCAACTTTTTGTACTTACTTATTATGTAAGAATAGTTAGCTGTTAAATAATTAGAAATATTAGCATAGTTTTTTTGAGAAATTTTTTCACTAATAAATTTTAATTTCTGGGGAAGCAAATGTGGTAAAAATTTAGCTGAAGTCTGGTAAAATACAAAACGGATTCCCATCTTTTTCATATTTTTTAAAGATGCTATACTATATTTTGTTCCCTTTTTTAACATGGACATTCTAAATTTCACCCTCTGTATTCATCAATTACGTGAAAAGTCATCTTTTTTAATAAAATTCTTTATATATGCAACAGATGTATTATCCTGTTGATATTTAGAATTGATCTGCTTGATAGGTTTATAATTATAATTATCCATATTTCTTAATAAATTCTCTAATGAATCTTTATCAAGGGAATATGGTAAAGAAAGAGACAATGGCATTTTGTAAAAGCCACGATATTGTAAATATTTTTCCAAATCATAAACAAACAAAAAAATTGGTTTTGTTAATATAGCATAATCAAAAAGAATACTTGAATAATCTGTAATCAGAGCATCTGAAATAATCATCAACTCATTAACATCAGAATATTTAGAAACATCAATAACATTTGAGGGGAATGAAAGTTGAGAGAAGTAATGTGCCCTTACTAATACCACATATTTTTTTGAAAGATCATCCAATAAATCAATAACCATTTTAGGTAATTTATTATCAGAATAGTCTCTGAAGGTTGGGGCATAAAGAATAATTTTCCTATCATGAATAATACCTAATTTTTTAAAAATATCTTCTTTGAATAAATCTTTCTTAAGCAGTGGTAAATTTCTTGGCAAATTAACAATTTGAATATTGGCAGTATTAGGAAAAATATGTTTAAAAATTTTAGCGTCATATTCACTACAACAAGTCAAGACACTAAACGATACTTTTTGATACCAATTTTCTACAATAAATCCTAAATGAGCTTGATCAATACCCAATCTTTTTAGTGGAATCCCATGCCATGTATTTATATAAATATGTTTCTTTGTTTTGAGTGGAATCAAACGCTCAATACTTGCATTTGAAACCCAGTATCTTGCCCTAAATAATGACCAATAATATTTTAAGCTGCCCATTTTAACAGACTTTATAGATGGTGCGATATTTGGGTTATTAATAACCCAAATTAATTTATAATTTGCAAAAGAATTGTCCCTACTAATTTCATTATAAATGACCCTTGGACTATCATTAAATTTCCTACCAGAAAAACTACAAAATAACATTAACTTTTTGTCAACTGGAATTAACATACTTAAAATATAATAACCAATTGAGGCGATTAATAAATAAATCCTACCTAAAAAATTATTTGTTTTGATTTTTTCTTTAATCATATGTTTTACCTCCAGTTAAACTAAAATTTTAAATTCAATAAGGAATTTAAAAATGTGTTTTGGCGTGCCCAATTTTAAATTTTCTCAGAAAAAAATAAAATATTCTCTTAATAAGGTGCTGATTACCAATCATTCCCCATTTGTTTTCAATGAAATGAATATTATTATCATCTATCCAAACATCCATTAACATTTCGGATAAGTATCCAAATACTCGCTTTTCTTGTTCAGAATAACCATTAATATCAATAGAATTTTCAACGTCTCCCAAAATATTAAATAACCACTCACAATATTCATCAAAATAATCTTTTTTCATAATAAACATGTTAAACATATGAGCGCTTCTTCTAGACATAACTTTATCAAATGATGAAAGATAAGATGGATAAAGCTTAATAATTGTTTTGCGAGTTGCATCCAAGGGTTCTTTATGGTGAGAATGAACATAATGAGAGTAAATTGTCTCAATGTAATAATGGCGCTTCCTAGGTAAAATAACATCATATTTCGATAATAACTTTTCAACATTTTTCTCATCAATTACGTTATTAAGATTACTGAAATGCCATTTTCTGATAAAGTATCTTCTATAATGGACTAATCCTACAGCATCAATGTTCTTTAGATTTTTCCAAGCCCAATAGATAGCAGTTAACTCACTATAACTAGGATTTTTATTAGAAATATTGACGCCCTCATCATCACGTTGATAATTAATTCCCTGCTTGTAATTATAAATTGCTCCGACTAATATGGGAAAATATAATTTTTGATTTCGCGGCATCTGAAATTTTTTGTGAGCCGCTACCAATATCTTAGTTTCCAACGTTATTCATCTCCCCCTTTATTAGTAAGCGTTATTAGGACGAATCATAATTATAATTGTCCTTATTAAAATGTAAAAATCCAATAGTATTCCTGCCTCACGTATATACTTAAGATCCAATTCTACCATCTCATGAAAGCCAACATTATTCCTCTCTCCTACTTGCCAGAGCCCTGTGCATCCAGGGATAACCAATAATCTTTGCTTATCATATTCGGTATATTCCTTTACTTCCCGTCTTAAAGGTGGTCTTGGGCCTACCAAAGACATATCTCCCTTAACTACATTTATAAGCTGAGGTAGTTCATCAATACTATATTTACGAATAATTCGGCCAACTTTAGTAACCCTTGGATCAGATTTCATTTTAAACATGGCACCTTCAACATCATTTTGATCCAATAACGTTTTTAGTCTTTCATCAGCGTTGATAACCATTGATCTAAATTTGTACATTTTAAAAGGCCGATTATTTTTCCCAATCCTAATTTGAGAATAGAATATAGGTCCATGAGGATCCTCAATTTTGATTAAAATACTCGTAACAACAAACACCGGAATTAATAGAATAATAGCACTTATGCTTAGTAGTTCATCAAAAAATCTCTTAAAGAAATGATAAAAGATCCTTTTTTTAATCTGATCTTTGCTTATTGTGTTACTGCTTGCCAATGAATGATAGTTTCCTCTACCATGCCCCTCTGTTTGCATAAATTATCTTCATCTTCTTTCAAAACAAATGAAATAAATGTACCTTTATTTTAGAAAAATTATTGGATAAAATATTATCACCATTGATTATTCTTTTTGCATTTTCACTTAATCGGGATACATAATCGTTGCCAAATTCACGATTTAATTTCGCAAAAGCCTTGGTCATTTCATATTTACGATTAGGTAAATTGTGGGCATCTGAAGCAAAAACATATGCTTGCCCAGCCTGAATTAATTGTTTACTAAATTTTTGAACTTTGTGACCAAAAGCTCCCACATAACTCCCAGCCGTTATTTGAGAAAGACAACCTCTACTTAGTAATTCATATAAAATGTCTGGTCGCTTCATGATTCTAGTATTACGTTCAGGGTGAACAATAATTGGTATAATTCCTCGTTGCATGAGTTCATAAACCATGTTACTGGTATAGCTTGGAACATCATCATCAGGAAATTCTAACATTAAGTATCGTCCACTCTCATCAGCAAATAAAATATCATCCTGATCAAGAGCAGTTAATAAATCGCCATTTATTCTAACTTCTTGCCCAGGGAAAACTTTGAGTGGAATTTTGTGTCTATCAAGCTCCATTTGAAACTCTTGTGTTTGCTGAATAACTGCCCTTTTGTGATTAAGATAAACGCCATTCATATGATGGGGCGTTAATAGAGCATAATCAATACCATCTTTTACTGCATCAGTAGCTAACTTTAAGGAAATATCCATACTTTTAGACCCATCATCCACCCCTGGGAGCAAGTGACAATGCAAATCAATCATTTTATATCATATCCCTTGGTAACTATTTCCCCTTATTATCATAGCCGTACCCATAGCCGTACCCATAGCCATAACCGTACCCATTCTTAGGTGCAACGTCATTTAATACATAACCTAATAAATTGGCTTTAACCATTTTTAAGAGCTCAATTGAGCGCTTTATAGCCAATTTTTGTGCTAATCCTTGGCGCACTACCAGCACTACCCCATCAGCCTGAGCTGCAATAATTTGCGTATCAGTAACTGATAGTAGTGGCGGAACATCTAAAATAATCACATCATAGATTTTCTTAAAATAAGAAATTAATTCTTTCATCCGATTAGAAGCCAACAGGTCTGATGGATTAGGTGGAATGGGACCACTAGTGATCACAGATAAATTATCAATCTCCGTTTTTTGCACTACTGAATTGAAATCTATATCAGTGGATAAAGCCGTGGATAGGCCACTGGTATTTAATAAACCAAATGTCGTATGTAAAGTTGGACGCCGCAAGTCTGAATCAATAAATAGAGTCTTCTGCCCTTGCTGAGCCCAAATGACCGCCAAGTTAGCGGAAACAGTTGATTTTCCCTCGCTAACTGCCGAAGAAGTAAAAATAATTGTTTTCAACTTCTGATTAACTGCAGAAAAATTAATGTTTGTTCTAACTGTACGAAATTGTTCGGAAACAACGTCTTTAGGATTAACATCAGTAATTAATTTCACGCCGTTTTTTAAAGTATCGGTGGAAAGTTTCTTTTCTTTACGATGAAAAATATTCATAATTTTCTCCTACATAATTAAAATTTAAACTCTTCGATGATTCGGCTTGAGATGCTCTTCATGACGTTTATTAGCCAAATGTGAGCCGTGTATCTTACGAATTTCTGCTATGTGACCTAGATTAGTTAATTTTAACTCATTAGTTAAAAATTCATCGTCTTTAATCGTGGTATCTGTTATTTCTCTAATAAACGCATAACCCAGCCCAAGCAGTAAACCAATTACCGCCCCAGCTAGCAACACTATTGAAGTTTTAGGAAACGACTTCTGCTTTGCAGGTGTTGCTTCAGAAACAATGGTGACATTATTAATACTCATAATTCGACGAATCTTTTGCTTAAAAACCTTTGCAACTGTATTAGCGATTGCAGCTGATTTTTGTGGATCATCACTCTTCACATTTAAAGCAAAAACTTGTGAGTTTTGTTGATTAGTAACAGAAATAGCTCCCTGTAATTGTTTAACGCTCACATCATAAGGAGTCCCTGTTGATTTAACAACAGCTGGCCGTGATGCTTTAATTAAGTGACGATGACCATTTGCTGAAACATGGTATCGAGCCTTTCGTGCTGAACGAATTACTTTGACAGGATTAGCTAATCGCTCACTAGCTGTTTTCAAAACCAATTGGTTTGTAATGATATCCTTATAAGTACTGATCATTTGAACATCGGCTTGCTGATCCTGAAAAGCTGCCCCTGGAACTGAAGTATCTTTTTTTTGATTAACCAAAATTTGAGCAGTCGAAGTAAACTGGGGTGTAATAACAAACTTCTCTAAACCAACAGCAATAATTAAACAAAGGATAAAACTAATTATGATAAAGATAATATGTTTACGAATAATCCCTAATATTTGGCGAAGGTCCAAATAATTTTCCATGCTGTCCTCCAAAAAATTTATATATAGAATTAATAACGCGTCAATCCTAAATTATTTCGAATAATATTTGATGATTTTATCAATTCAGATTTTGAAACCACTTCAAAATCTTGGCCACCAATTTCCTTACCTACTCCTTGAACATGATCAGAAACAACATGGTTACCAGCTTTACGATAGTTTATTGATAAACCAAACATTTGAGAACGATTCAAATCAGTTTGAGCTTGGTTAGAAATTGTTTTTAAAAAACTGCTAGACAGGAAAGTCCTATACGAAAACGATTTTTTTAATAGGCCTGTTAAAATCAACCGTTGACGTAATTGTCGTCCATAATCACCTTGTGGATCACTGTACCGCATACGGGAAAACTTTAATGCATCATTCCCGTATAAATGATACTTCTTTCCCTTAACAAAATGGTCTCCTAAATATGTAAAAGTAAGTGGTGAAACTACAGTAACTCCGCCAACTTGGTTGATAGCTTTTTTTAGCCCTCCCATATTAACTAAAACATAGTAATCAATCGGGACTTTTAAATATTTCTGAACCGTATCGATAGATTCTTTAGTACCACCATAAGTGTAAGCAGCATTAATTTTAGCGGGAGAATACTCCGAATACCCAGATAAATTAACTTTCATGTCGCGTGGCAAACTCATCATAACAGTTTTCTGTTTTTGAGGATTAATTGACATAATAATCATCGTATCAGTTCTCCCCTTATACGTGCGACCAAGAGCGCCTGTATCAGTTCCTAAAAGTAAAATAGAAATAGGGCGTTTATTATCAATTAACTTGCCAGCGTTTCGTTCTTTATGAGCATTCGCTTTTTTGTAAACAATAGTGGTTGCCCTATAAATATTACGATAGGCAATTCCAGCAACACCTACCCCTAAAATCAATAACAATAATAGAAACAACCAAAATATTTTTTTGAATTTATATTGATTATGTTTTCTATGATTATGCAAATTCTTTTTAACAGGCACTTTCTTCATACGCTCCTAACTTAACCAAAGCTTAAAATTATAAATACAGCCCTAATTTTTACATTTATTTAATAAATAGTCAATTGTCATTATATAACTAAACATTTCATTATTTCTGTCTACCAATTAACTACAAATTTTTAAAATGGGAATGGATTTAATACAAAAATAATGCTAACACCCAGATAATAATAAACGTTTTAATGTAGAAAAATCATATTTAAAATCATATTCTATTATGCTAATTATTTTTTCTCCAAATAAGCAACCACATTAGATATAGATACATATTCCCCAAATAAAAAATGCCAAAAAGCGACTACTAGATTTACTTTTTGGACCATTTTCTGTTAAAAAACTGAAACTTGAAAGTATGAAGACAGACTGAT
>NZ_AZFZ01000067.1 GCF_001435895.1 Lentilactobacillus parafarraginis DSM 18390 = JCM 14109
CGTATTTGGAGGACTTTGTCTTCAGTCTGGATGGCCGTTTGGGGCCATTATTTTTTTGTCTCAATGAGCGAATTTGTGTATAATACTCTGGTGGATTAATTTTAGCTGGAGGCATTCGTCATGAAAAGTCACGAGACATTTACGTTAATTGAAGAAATTACCCGAAATGATGGGACTAAGTACATTGAGATTAGCGACATGGTTCAGAACGGAAGGGCCGAATTAGCCGCTGAGAGAGGTTTTATTAAGGGGGTTAGGATATTACAGCTAAACATCCCGTATTCGCCTCACGTGCAAAAATACGAGCATTATATCAACGAAAAGTACACCATGCCCGACGAAAATATGGATCATTTTGAAGAGTGGCAGAAAACGCCGGAAATGCAAAAGGAAATTGCGATTATTCTTAAGGAAAATCATATTGGCTAATTAAAAAGTTTCATTTTAAATTTGCATGATATGAGAATTTATGTTATAAATATATATGTTCTTTTTAAGAAAGACATTTTTGCTCCGTAGTTCAGTGGTAGAATAATTGACTGTTAATCAAGAGGTCGCTGGTTCGAACCCAGCCGGAGCAGTCGAAGATTTTGAATTATCTGTTTCTTATCAAAATCTTTTTTTATTCATTTTTCGTTGCATTCTGATGTTAAATATGATTTAATATTATTATTGTATTTAATTGNAGGTAAGTGAAGTCGACTCATTTCGAGTTGGCTTCACTTTTTTCGTGCGTAACAAAAAACTGGCGACAATTCTCTGTCGCCAGTTTTTCCCGAAGCGCTTCAAAATTGATGGTGATCCATCATGAAAGGGCTCGTGGTTAGATATTAATTTCGGACGGGGTCGCAATAATTTGGCGGTCGCCGCTATCATAAACGACTAATGACTTTGGATAGCCATTATCGTAAGGAAATGGGGAATCAAAGGTTGCCACCAATTCGTTTTTTTGAATGAAATCGTATGACAGTTTCCCATCGCTATTGACCAAATTGAACTGAATTAAATTTGAGAGTTGAAAGACACCCTGCAAATCGTTATCAATGATAAACCAGACGTTATCGATGGCTTGATCAGGCAATGTGGAAACAATGCTAAAACTAGCAAATCTTGAACTATTAGGGTCAAACATACTTCCACCTTCAATCTTTTATGCTAATTGTCCATAAATTACCAAAAAACCGGCGCTAATGCAAGCAACTGATTATATTTCAAACAATTGATTGTTATAGAACAGCTTTGCGATATGCTTTTCCGAACGTTGGTTGTCCGGTGGCAAGGCCATGTAATCGCCATAAATTTGGGTAAGAATCGCGTTATAATCTGTTGGCACCCGAATTGACGTGTCTTCAAAGGGAACCGTTATCATCGAAGCCAGCTGATCCTGGGTGTAGATCTCTTTCTCATAGGCGTACTGTGATGCGAGATTTTTCACTTGCTTTAAATCAGGATTGTCATTGTAGGCGGTCATGATTGCCTGGCGATGCTGCTTAAATTCTAACGCGGTTTCTTGTTGTTCCTCCGTTAATTCATTATGGAACTTTCGAATCGGATTATCAATAATGTTATATCGAAGTTTAAGGTAAATCCGACTGTCCAGGCGGCGCATATCCACCAGCTGCCGCCGCTGTTTTGAGGGGGATTCTGGAATCCTGTCTAAAGGGAAGACATCGAGAAAGACGCCCTTTCTGGCGTCGTTGACGTTGTTGCGTTCTTCGATGAAGGTATTGCGATCCAAAATTTTCGCATAACTCAACGCGTAGTTAATGTCCGACCATGGTGTTTGCAGGAAGAAGTGGTCGTGTTCAAATGCTGCCGGAGCAACTTTAAGAAATTGTTCGTAGTCAGCCCGGGGCATGGCAATATCCATGTCGTCGTCCCAGGGAATAAATCCCTGATGGCGAATCGCCCCCAGTAGGGTTCCCCCGGATGCCATGTAGTGTAGGTGATATTTTTCAGCCACCAGCGCAAATTTTTTAAAAATATTAAGTTCAACTTGATGAATAATTGTGATTAGATTGTCTGCCATAATGCCTCCTATAACTAGTTTATCACACTCGATTAAGCAATTAATTGACAAAAGTTTTCAAAACCAGCCGTATATTGTTGATACAGCAGTTCAGACAATATATAATTAGTGCAGTATTGATATTAATAATATTTGGGGAATGGTGAGGGAAATGACAAAAACGCATGAAGAATTATTGCGAGAGGCAATATCTGTGTATCTGTCATCGCTGAAATATCTGGACAACTTTGTTTCAGAACCGGCGAACAAATATGGCTTGTCGTTTGAACAGTATCTGATCTTGCATACGATTGCTGAAAGAGAACACGTCTCTTTAATGGATATCGCCAGTGAGCGAAACGTCACGCGAAGCGCAATTTCACGGCAAATCAAAGTGCTATTACAGCACGATTATATTTATCAAAAGCCCGCGGAGAGTGATCGGCGCCGCTTATATTTGCACCTGACAAAGGATGGCGAACAGGTTGAACGAAAGGTTTACAGTTTAACCACCGCCCGTTTCGATCAGTGGATTACCCGTTATGGTGCTGATAAGGTCCGCGAAATCCTTGATTTCATTAAGGACTTTTCATCCAATGAAATGGCTGACTTTAAAGATTCTCAGGGTGATCAACAGTAAAATGCCTGTGAACAACGTTGTCTTGGGGGATGACGCTGTCAGTTGTTTTGAATCGTCAAGCTATCGGACGATGGCATTTAGAAGTCAGTTCAATGTATCTTTCATAGACTTATCAATACTAATCCGCCTAGTTGAGAATGGTGACGAAGGTTGCCATCTCTGGTAGGTGATCAATCTGAGGGGAATGGACAAACAATGATGTTTATCCGTTCTTTTTTTATGGGCCCAGAAATTAAACCATCAACAATGATTGGCCAGACCGATCGATTCCAACTGCACACAGAATCGACGGTCTTTTTTGCGGCCATCTTTCGGCTGTCATCGCGCTGATTAGGCGTTGAACCGCCTTCAAAAAAAGACCTAACTTTCTTCACAACTTATTCACACAATAAGTCTTTAGTTATTGTACACTTAAGTCATGGCAGGAATGCTATGTGATTATATAAAATTTCACAGAAAGGGTGAGGACAATGCTGAGTCTTATTTGGACACTTATTATTGGCGGGGTGATCGGCGCAATTGCTGGCGCAATCACAAGTCGATCGATGCCCCTTGGATGGATTGGCAACATTGTCGGCGGATTAATCGGCGCGTGGCTGGGTCAGGCGTTATTAGGAGCTTGGGGACCACAACTGGCAGATATTGCGATTCTTCCTGCGATTGTCGGTGCGGTAATCTTGGTCTTTCTCGTTTCACTTGTCACACGGGGATTAGCCGACTAATTGGTCTTCGTTGAAAGGAGGGATTTGCATGCGGAAACTGACGAAGCTGCTTATCCTGATTGTGAGCCTGGTGGCAATTGTTCAAACCGTTTGGTTGGCGGGGATGGTTCTGCCGGTTCGCTGGTTGTCATCGGCTGTGTTGCCAACGAGCCAAACGAGTGAGTTATGGCTTCAAGTAGCCGTGATGACGATTGCCGTCATTATTGGGTTGGCAGCGATAACGGGTGGCTGTATTGCTTTATTAGCTCCCAAGAAGGGCAATCAGCTCGAATTTCGGTCACCTAATGGCCGTTTAACCATCTCTAAGCGTGCGGTTGAAAAGATTCTCGGTGAGACGATTGCGACTCGAACCCAGGTGAGTGACGTCAAGGTAACCGTTAAGATTACCGGAAAGCGAAGGGATGCCCGTGTTCGGGTATCGGCCACCAATCGTCGTGAGTCGGATCTGGTTTCATTGGGCGAGACAATTGAACAAATTATCGTGGATGAACTTACGCGGCTTATGGCCGTTTCCATCAAGAAGGTCCACGTTAACGTGAAACCTTTTGATACGGCTGCCAAGAAGCGTTCTCGCCAGCCGCGAGTGGTTTAAGGAGGGATCAATTTATGAATGCAATGATGTACGGTGGCCTGATCGGCGTGATATGTGGCGCTGTCTGGGCCGTCAGCGGGTTTAATGGCGTTCTGCTGGTATTAGCCCTCGGGATTGCAGGCGGGCTGATTGGTGCCTTAATTAGTAAATTTGGCGGCCTTAAAAGTTTGATCAGCCAGCTGGTCAGCGATGAGTAGGTTGTCAATGACCGGTTATTCAGAAATAGGGAGTTGATTTGAATGGAAACCAAAGTCGTAAATGATGTGACACTCACTCGGAAATTGACGTTTAACGATTCAGTGATTGAAAAAATTGCCGGATTAGTGTGTCGCAATGTTGAAGGGGTATTATCTTTAGATGGCGGCATGATGAGTGAATTGGCGGATCGATTCTCAAAGAAAACTGATCCGACCAAGGGAATTGATGCTGAGGTTGGTGAAAAGCAGGTGGCGCTGGATATGGATGCGACAATCGAATATGGGGCTGATGCCCGCAAAATATTTGATGAAATCTGTGAACGAACCCAACGGGCAATTAAGAATTATACCGGCCTTGACGTTGTTGAAATTAATGTGAACGTTAATGATGTTTTAACAAAGAAAGAATGGCAAGCCCAAAGTGCCGGTAAAAAAGACGAAATCGCAACTGACGTGGCCGATGACCGCGTTCAGTAATTAAACTCAAAATTTGGAGGAGATCAATATGACAACTGAAAACCCAAAATTAGAAACCGTCCTGACTTACAACGATGACGTATTGGCAAAAATTGCCGGAAATACTGTTCGTGACGTTGATGGTGTCCTGTCACTGGAAGGAAATTTAATTGATTCCGTGACGGATCGCTTCTCAGATGAGACTGATCCGACAACCGGCGTTAAGGTTGATCTGGACAATGACGATAAGCAGGTAAAGCTGACGATGGACGCCGTGTTAGAATATGGCAAATCGATTCCGGCGGTGTTTGATAAGGTCACGACAAAATTATGCAGCGCTATCGATAGCATGACGGACCTTAAGCCGACCGAAATTAAAATTCACGTTAAAGATCTGATGACCAGGGAAGAATATATGAAGAGTAACCGCAAAAATGATAAATCAGATAGCAAGAAGAAGGATAAAGATTAAAAGAAGTGGCCTCGTCTGGGAAAGTGAGTGATATTTTCACGCTTCTCAGACGAGACCATTTTTGATTTTGGATTATTTAAGCATCGGGCAGTGAGACGACGATTGACGTTTAAAGGGCTTCACCGGTTATTCTGAGGTCAAAATAATCGGTGAAGCCCTTTAAATTCTGTTAATAAAGCGTTGGTTATTACACGCTTATTTAAGCCATCGTTTCGTCTTCTTCAAGTTCCAGCCAAAGTGCCAGCGCACTGGGATTGAAATCAGGCCAGCCTGAGATGTGGGTATAACCACGTTCAAGCAGTGAACTGACCTTACGTTTCTTAAGGTCATTGAAGATGCTTAGTGCGAACACGTTATCTTCCAGGTCAGAGATAACGGTATCCAGTTTGTGCTGCCATTCAGAAACGAGATCTTGATAGATCAAGAGTTGACGCGCGTTTTTAATCGTGTAATCGACGCCTTGATTTCTTAACGTTTCTTTATAGGCCTCATACTCTTCCAAAACCGCGTCCTTGGCATGTTGCCATTGATCACGATTGTAGGTTGGTAATTTATTGCTCATTGCATGTTCCTCCTTATTCACATAACCCTGTCAGGTAAGACGATAACGGGGATTATGGAGAAGAAAAATGGTTTTCAAGTACGATTTAACCAAAAATCTCTTCGAAAACCATTAAACACTATAAATTGGAATTTTGCAAAGTGAGACCGGCATTAGTCGGTGACCGTCGCGCCTAAAACATGGGTAAAATGATCCAGGGCCCACTCCTGGCCAGCCGGGGTCAGAGCAGCGACTCCCTTTTCATGAATCACTAAATTGTAATTCAGATTATAAGCATCAACGGCGGTGTGCAGCACGCAAATATCCGTGCAGACCCCTACCAAATGGAGCGTATCTACGTGACGTTCACGCATCCGCAGGTCCAAATCGGTGCCAGCAAACGCGCTGTAACGGGTTTTGTAATACATGTAGACCTTGTCGCGATTCTGATTTTCCTGATACCAGTCCGCAAGGGGGCCATAAAATTCTCGTCGCCAGGTCCCCCGAACGTTGTGAGGTGGAAACAGCTTGGTTTCCGGGTGGTAAGGATCATTTGGGGTGTGCACGTCAGTTGGTAAGATGACCCAATCGTCGTTTTTCACGAACTGGTTGGCTAAGTCAATAATTTTTGGCGCGATTTTTTGCCCGGTTGCCCCACAGGAAAGGGCGCCTTTGTCAGCAACAAAATCATTTGTATAGTCAATAATCAATAGTGCTGTATGTGAACTCATGATAGGAACCTCCAAATTAGGTTAAAGTAACTTTGACTTTTATTGGCTCTAAGCTACACCATTTTTGGGGAAAATTCAATTATTGTGTTCATCAAATCCAAAAATCTGTCCAGTATCTCTTGACAATTGTTCACGGATCCGTATACTAGGGAACTAATGAACAGAGAGCCGGCATTTGCTGAAAGTCGGTACGAAAGTTAATGGCGAAACGAATAGGCCGCAGCCTTTATCTGCATTTTGAGGCAGTCAACTTGACTGTGGAATGGGTGGAACCGCGTTCGCTAGAAACGCCCCTGGTACTGTGATCAGTACTGGGAGCGTTTTTTATTGTCGTAACATTGATAGGAGGCAGATCATGGAAAAGAGTAAGGATTCAAGGAGTTTATCACGATCATTAAAGAGTCGGCATATTCAAATGATTGCAATTGGTGGGGCCATTGGGACCGGTCTGTTTTTGGGCTCTGGCAGCGCGATCCATACTTCTGGGCCGTCAATCATTATTTCGTACCTGGTTGTCGGCATCTTCTGCTTTTTGCTCATGCGGGCAATTGGTGAATTATTGCTATCCGACGTTTCCAAGCACTCGTTTTTAGATTTCGTTAAAGAATATTTGGGTGATCGCTGGGAGTTTGTTACCGGTTGGACCTATTGGTTTTGCTGGATCAGTCTTGCAATGGCTGATTTAACTGCGACGGGAATCTATATTAAATTCTGGTTCCCGGGTATTCCGCAATGGATTCCGCCGCTGGTGATTCTGCTGGGTTTGTTCGCGGCCAATATGGTTAACGTTGGGCTCTTCGGTGAACTGGAATCCTGGTTTTCGATGATTAAAGTGGTGGCGATTATTTTACTCGTCGTCGTTGGGTTCGGTCTGGCACTATTTTCTGTCAAGGTTGGCGGCAACACGGCTTCGTTCGGCAATCTTGTCAGCCATGGCGGGCTATTTCCAAAGGGCGCCCACGGGTTTTTACTGTCCTTTCAGATGGTGGTGTTTGCCTTTGTTGGGATCGAAATGGTTGGTTTAACGGCAGGGGAAACCGACGATCCGAAAAACAATCTGCCCAAGGCCATTAACAGCCTGCCAATTCGAATTGGGTTATTTTACATTGGTTCAATGATCGCGGTGATGAGTGTGTATCCTTGGAACGAGATTACCACCACTGCCAGTCCGTTTGTCCAGGTCTTTTCCGGGGTCGGAATCGTTGGGGCGGCCGGAATCCTCAACTTTGTCGTTCTAACCGCCGCCATTTCCGCCACTAATAGCTGCTTGTTCAGTACAAGTCGGACGATGTACGCGCTTAGTATGGGTGGCAACGCTTCGAACTTTTTAACCAAACTGGGCCGAAACGGCGTGCCAAACATTGCCCTGAACTTTTCGACGGCTTTTCTGTTGATTATCGTTGTCTTGAACTACTTTATCCCGGCTGGGGTTTTCAACCTGGTTTCCAGCGTGTCGACCATCAACTTTGTCGTTGTGTGGATCGTGCTGTTGATTGTTCACCTGAAATATCGGCGGGTGCATCCAGCCGGGGTGAAGGCCTTCAAAATGCCCGGGTACCCCATCGCCGACTACGTGAGTCTGGCATTCTTTATCTTTATTCTCGGCTTCCTGCTGGTGAGCTCGTCAACCCGCGTGGCAATGATTATTTCGATTGTATCGGTCGGCGTGATGCTGCTAGCTTACCAGGTCATTAAGCGGCGGCAAAAATCTTGATCGATTAACCAAAATTTGAATTCATGCCAGATTCAGATTAAACTTTGACTAAAAGGCCGATCGAGGAGTGGGGGCATCACAATGATTAAGGAACACGCGTTAAATCAATATCGGTGGGTTGAAATTGTGAATCCACAGGAGGCTGAATTAACTCAGGTAATTTCCAAGTATCAATTTCCTGAGAAATTTAAGGATTATATGATGGATCGCCACGAGCAGCCGCGAGCAACCTTCGATGCCTTGTCAAATGCCGGGGTTTTGGTTGTTAGAGCTTTAGCAACCGATTTAGACACCGCCGCCACGACGGTGCCGGTATTTCTGGGATTTAATGATGACGTCCTCATCACGGCTTGTCATGGCCAAACGCTTTCAAAATTGATTAACCAGCAAGCCAGTGTGACCTATTCGACTTTGAGCGACCATATTTTTGCAATCTTGCGGGCAATTCTGAGGCCGTATTTTGACACATTGGACGTGATTAGCCAACAAGCTGAACAATTTGCCGGTCATAGCCGCATGAACCACATTTCGAATCGGCGCCTAGCGGTCATTACGGTTCTTAAGACCAAGCTGGTTTATTTGCGATCAGCTGCCGCCGGTAATTTAGTCGCCCTGCAGGAATTACAAGATGTTTTAAAACAGAAATTAACCATGACCGCGGATTTGTCCCGTCAGGTTTCCCAGCAGATCGCGGATTTAGTGATTGAATACCGGCAGTGTCAGTCGATGTTTGATGTTCAGGCGGGCGTCGTCAGTGAAACTGAGGCGGCATACGGGAATATCTTGAATAATCGGCTTAATCAGACCATGAAGTTTTTAACTGTCTGGTCGCTGGTCCTCGCGGTGCCGCCAATCGTTTCGGGCTTTTACGGCATGAATGTTAAATTACCGCTTGCTGACCATTCCGAGGCGTGGCTTGATACGTTAGTGATCACGCTTGTGTTAGTGCTGGGGATGGTGATCCTGTATTTATGGCAAAACAAAAAACAATAACGCAAAAAGAGGATCTGAGTGCATTGCGCGCTTCAGGTCCTCTCTTGATATTTCACTCTGTTCTCAACAGCTGCTCTGAGAATGATCGCTAAATTTTTTTAAAAGCGACAAAGTCTTTAGAACGTTTCCCCGGACGATGTCATTATGGTCGACATCGATAATCCGGTATTTCGACCGGATTTCTGCTGGCAGAAGTGTTGAAATTCGGCGATCCATCAGGATGATGTCATCGGTTTGAATTGCTGGGTCAAAAAAGTGTTCAGCAATCACGTTAACCGTCGAATTTACCCGGTCAATCTGGTTCTTCAGTTCGTTGCAGAAATTCTGAATGAGTGCGTCGTCAACGATTGCGTTCCCGGTTAACGAAGGTTGGAGTTTGCCCTTTCGAATGTCGCCAATTACTCTAATGTTCACTGATTGTGCCCCCGTCGTTTATTAATCAACTGGTATGTTACCACGTCAGTGAAATGAAAGCGCACTTATTGGAATGTCTTTTGATAAAATTAAAGTAAGTAAAGAAAATCTTAATAATTGATTAGAGACAGGTCACCAATGAAAACAACAATAAGCAGACCAGTGACGTATTATTGCGTTTATCATAGTTGCGGTCGTTAACCCGCCACTCAAAGAATAGGTAAAAGCCGAGGATTGCGGCGATCATCAACACTTTTAGAATGGATAGGGATAGGGTGACGCAAAGTCCTAAGATCAGCAGCATAATCACGAATAACGAAAGGTGACTACTATTTTTCATGAAAACTGGAAATGAAAAGAAAATATTTGCAAATATCAGCACGGTAATGCTCATAAGGGCCATCAGGGAAAAGTAGTGGTGGTACGTCACGTTGAACAGAAAGACAATGCCGCTGCCGCTAATAATGCCGTAAATAATCCACTGACAGTGGGGTTCATTGATGAGCTTCGTCAAGATGAGAAGATTGGCAAGGCAAAAATCCAAAACCAGCAGCCAGTTGACAAAGGAACCGTTAGTCATGAGTAACTTTGCCCCAAGAACTGCGACCACAGCATCACAAGCAAAAAAGAGAATTGGCTGCTTGTCCTTGGATCTGATTTGGCTGAGGATGCCTGAAAAGCCGAGGGCTAGAAATAATAAATAAAGCAGATCATGGTTGGTGAAAAAAGATGCCAATCCAATGTTTGAAAAGAGCATCCAGACCACTAATGGAATGACTATTTTGATAACTAATTGAATTTGAGCACTGCGGTTTGCGGTCACATAATCACCTTCGATTAAAAGTCTGTAAACTTAATCCTAATATTTTTTGCCTTTTTGGTCAACGAAGCGCTTAAAATGGTGGTTCCAAAATGAAATTATTTATGATAACATAGTGAAGTTATGAGTTCCCGATAGGATTCACGTGTATCGTGAAGAAGCCTTGTAACCTAAAAAATCTATAGGGGGAAAATAAAATGCGCGAAAAACATTTATTTACTTCGGAATCAGTTTCAGAAGGCCATCCAGATAAAATTGCCGACCAAATTAGTGACGCAATTCTAGATGCCTTGTTAGCAAAGGATCCAGACGCCAGAGTGGCCTGTGAAACGTCGGTCACAACCGGCCTTGTGCTGGTGTTTGGTGAAATTTCCACGAAGGCCTACGTTGATATTCAGAAGGTCGTGCGCGATACCATCAAACGGATTGGTTACTGTGATGGAAAGTACGGATTCGACGGCGATTCATGTGCGGTGATTGTTGCCCTTGACGAACAATCACCCGATATTGCTCAGGGTGTCGACGATGCGCTTGAAAAGCGTAATGGGGACACTGATCCCTTTGATAAGATCGGCGCTGGTGACCAGGGCCTGATGTTCGGTTATGCAATTAACGAGACGCCCGAGCTGATGCCATTGCCAATTGCCCTTTCTCATAAACTCATGCGAAAACAAGCCGAGTTACGGAAAAATGGCGAAATCGGCTATTTGGGACCGGATGCCAAGGCCGAAGTGACCGTTGAATATAACGATGACGACAAGCCGTTTCGGGTTGACACGGTTGTTCTTAGTACCCAGCATGCTGATGGGGTGACCTTGGAGCAGGTTCGTAAAGATGTCATCGAAAAGGTTATTAAGCAGGTCATTCCTGCTAAGTACCTTGATGACAAGACCCGTTATTTGGTCAATCCAACCGGTCGGTTTGTGATTGGCGGTCCTGAAGGCGATGCCGGCTTAACCGGTCGCAAGATTATCGTTGATACTTATGGTGGGTACGCTCACCATGGTGGCGGGGCCTTTTCAGGTAAGGACGCAACCAAGGTTGACCGTTCGGCAAGTTACGCGGCGCGCTACATCGCCAAAAACATGGTGGCAGCTGGATTAGCGGACCAACTTGAAATTCAGTTGGCTTACGCCATTGGGGTTGCCAAGCCCGTATCGATTGACATTAATACCTTTGGCACCGGGAAGGTTCCCGAAGAGCGGCTAATTGAAGCGACTCGGGCCTTGTTTGATCTGCGGCCGGCCGGGATTATTGATATGTTAAACCTTAAGCGGCCAATTTACGAACAAACGGCGGCGTACGGACATTTTGGTCGGACCGATATTGATTTACCGTGGGAACATACGGATAAGATTCAAGCATTACAGGATTACTTTAAAAATTAATTTCATATTTTATATTACGTATTCAATTACGTGGGACGGGGCTGGTACAAATTATTTTTGTGCCGGCTTTTTTTCTGCAATTAATTCATTTCTATCAATTTATTGGTAATGTCCAAAGTTCCATGAAAAAGTA
>NZ_AZFZ01000068.1 GCF_001435895.1 Lentilactobacillus parafarraginis DSM 18390 = JCM 14109
TTGCCAGTGACGCGGCCAACTCAGCTTCAGGGTACGCTTCCAACGCTGCCAACGATGCGAAGTCGGCTTCAGCTCACGCTAGTGATGCCGCCAGTGCTGCCAGTGGCAATTCCGCCGCGGCTAGTGATGCCAAGAAGGCCAGTGATAGTTCAGCCGCTAAGAGCGGGGATACTTCCGGCGCGATTTCTGACAACAAGATTGCCAGCGACGCCGCCTCCGATGCAAAGCAACATAATTCCGAGGCTTCTGATGCGGCTTCCGACGCTGCCAATAAGGCTAACTCGGCCGCTGTTAACGGCACCAACTCGTATGCTGCCGATGCATCCAGCGCTGCCAACGCTGCAAAAGATGCCGCTGCTCAGACCTCTGCGGATTCTTCAGCATTTCCAAAGAACAGTGCGATCACCTCTGACGATGCGAAGGCTCAGAGTGCCGCTTCCGATGCGGCTTCCGATGCGACCGTTGCCTCTGACGCGGCTAAAGCTGCCAGTGACGCTGCCGCAAAGGGTGACGCCGCCGGAACCAAGAACGCATTGAGTACGGCCAGTGATGCGGCTTCCGATGCAAAGGTTAAGGCGAGTGATGCGGTTAGTGCTGCCAACCACGCCAATGCCCAGGTTGCTTCTGAACATGCGAATGGCGCTTCCGATGCTGCCTCAGCCGCTGCTTCTGATTCCGCTGACGTTAAGAACATGAGTGATGCAAACACGTTTGCAAACTCTGATGCTAAATCAGCATTTGCTTCAGATTCGGCCAAAGCTTCAGCCGCAGCAAGTGCGGCTAAGAGCCAGGCTGCAGTTGCTTCCGCCGCTGCGAATGCTGCTAGTGCGGCCGCTACAAAGGGCGACGTTTCTGGGGTTGCTTCCAATAACAAGATTGCCTCTGATGCTGAACAGGCTGCTAAGAATGCTGCCGACGATGCTGCCGCAGCTGCCAGTGATGCTCGTGGGCATGTGGGGACCTTGTCCAACAACGCCAGTGATGCTGCTAAATCAGCTGCCGATCATGCTTCTGGCGCCAGTGACGCTGCCAGTGCCGCAAAGAATGCCGCTTCACAAGCTGCCAACAATGCTTCAACTGATCCAACTAATTCAGGGGTCACCTCCGACAATAAGATTGCCAGCGACGCCGCTTCTGATGCCAACACCCAAGCTAATAAGGCTTCTGACGCCGCAAAGGCTGCCAGTGATGCCGCTGCTAAGGCTTCGGATGCAACGTCGGCTGCCAACTCAGCTGCAAAGGCCGGGGATACCTCAGCCGCAAACTCTCAGGCTAAGGTTGCCAGTGATCAAACCAGCGCCGCTAATAGCCAAAACGCCATTGCTTCTGATGCCGAATCTGCGGCCAAGAGTGATGCCAAGGTTGCCAGCGATGCGGCTTCTGACGCTGCCAACAAGGCTGCTAATGACGCGAAGAGTCAGGCAAGCTCAGCATCCGGGCACGCTTCCGATGCTGCATCTGATGCCAGGAAGGCTTCTGACGCCGCTTCGAACGCTGCTTCAACTGCCAGTGCTAACTCGGGTAATCCAGCAGTAGCATCTGACTCCAAGAAAGCTTCTGACGCCGCATCAAATGCTGCTTCGGATTCTAAGAAGGCTTCTGATGCTGCCAGTGCGGCCAGTGACGCTGCTAATAAGGGCGATTACTCAGGCGCTGCAAGCAACAACAAGATTGCCAGCGATGCGGCTTCTGATGCCAAGAGTGCCGCAAGTACCGCTTCAAATGCTGCTAGTGATGCCTCAAACGCAGCCAGCGGCAACAGTAATAATTCTGGGGCTGCCAGCGACGCGGCTTCCGGTGCGAAGAGTTCGGCCTCTGATGCTTCGAACGCGGCTAGTGATGCCAAGAAAGCATCCGACGCGGCTTCGAATGCGGCCAGTGGTCATCCAAACGATTCGGGAATTGCTTCTGATTCCAAAGCAGCCAGTGATGCGTCTTCTGGGGCTGCCAGTGACGCTAAGAAAGCATCCGATGCGGCTTCGAATGCGGCTTCAGATGCGAAGAACAATGATGCTTCTGGTGCCAAGAGTAATAGTGATATTGCTTCTGGGGCTGCCAGTGATGCGGCATCCGGTGCGAAGAGTTCGGCTTCTGATGCTTCGAACGCGGCTAGTGATGCCAAGAAAGCATCCGACGCGGCTTCGAATGCCGCCAGTGGTCATCCAAACGACTCGGGAATTGCTTCCGATTCTAAAGCTGCCAGTGATGCGGCTTCTGGTGCGGCTAGTGATGCTAAGAAAGCTTCTGACGCAGCAAATGCAGCGAGTGATGCTGCCAAGAGTGGTGACGCTTCCGGTGCCAAGAGTAATAGTGATATTGCTTCTGGGGCAGCGAGTGATGCTAAGAAACACGCTTCTGATGCTGCGAGTGCTGCCAAGGATGCTTCGGACAAAGCGGCTTCTGACGACAAGGCATCTGGCGGGATCAACACGAATAATAGTGCTGCTTCATACGCTAGTGATGCTAATCGATCAGCTAGTCAGGCAACTTCCGATGCTGACATTACCAACCGATTGAATAGCGCGGATCCATCGAATGGAACCGTGACGTCTCAGAATCGAATTGCTTCGGACGCGGCTTCGGCTGCTCGTTCGGCTGCAACAATCGCCAATAATGCGGCCTCAACCGCTGCCAGTGCGGCCGCCAACGCAGTTTCCGATGCTGCGAAGGGCAACTTCAGTGGATTGGCTTCTGATGCAACCGTGATTGCCAGTCAAACGGCGATTGCTTCGGGGGCAGCTTCAACCGCTGCCAGTCAGGCTGCAATTGCTGCTGCTGCTCGAAAGGCCGCTAGTGATGCGGCTGCCAGAGATGGTTTCACCGTCGATGGAAGTGGAAACGTCGTTAGTGGTGGTTCGAACGCTTCAACGGCTTCGACCGCTTCGAATGCAGTAAGCAACGCGATTGCTGGGGCTAAAGACTTGAATGGTGATTTGGCAAACGCGGCTTCGAATGTTAGAAAGATCGTTTCTGACACAACCGTTATCGGCCACATTGCCGCTCAGGATCCTAAGAACCAGGCAATTATGGGTTACGCTTCGCAAGCTGCGGCAATCTCGTCAACCGCTGGTAAACAATACAGCGACGCGGTTACTGCCGCTACGAATGCCGTAAGCGCCACAAACGCCGCTGCCTCTGCATTTACTGCTGGGAATTACTCAGCAGCAAACAGTCAGGCGGCAATTGCTTCAGCCCAAGCTGCTAATGTGAAGAGCTTGGTTACGGCGATTGCTCAGGAGGCTGATCAAGTTGCTAATTTGATGAACCAGGCAATCGCGGCTGCTAACGCTGACGGTTTCAACGTTGATGCCAGTGGTAATTTGACGAAACGGTCAGCCACTAGCAATGGTTCGACGGCTGGTAGTTCCGGTTCCAAGACCACGTCAGCCGGTGGGACACAGACAACTCGTCCTGGCGCTAACGCTAATGGTAACCGGACCGCAACCGGGACCGGGGCCAATGGTGCTGGTGCAACTGGTACTTCGGCTAACCGGGGTGGCGGAACTTCGTCAACCGGATCAGCTGGAACCGCTGGGGTTATTCCAGGCGGCTACACCACTGGAGTTGGAACCGGCGCGGGTGTTGGTATCGGCACAAGAGCCGCTTCAACGCCAGGTGCGGCAACAACTTCACCATCGAATACGGGTGGCAGTACTATGGCTAGTGGTAAATTACCACAAACCGGTCACTCCGATGAAGATGGGGCGGCTGTTATCGGCCTGCTTGGATTGGCAACATTGGCTGCCGGCTCTGCGCTTGTTGGGTACAAGAAACGCAAGCGGACCGACGATGATCCAACCGGTGATTCGGACCGTCAGACAATTGTTTAGTGACTTTAACGATTTGAATTGAAAAAGGGTGCCCTGACCGGCACCTTTTTTCAATCGGATAATGACTCGAACATATGTAGGGGGCTTGAATATGGCAAAAGAGCCAAAAATACTGACCAGCAACGACTTTATTTCCAGATTATTTTTGAATGACTCGGTCATTAAAAGCGCGGCGGTGAGACGGCTCAAGTTAAAGAAGGGCGACATCGTCAACGTGTTAGACGCCAATAATCTGAAACAGCAGGTAGCAACCCTGCGCGTAACCGCCATTAATCCGGATGACAGTGCCATTGCCAGTAAGAATATGATGTTTGACTTTTACAAAAATCCACCCAAGAAAGCAACGCGGGACAATCAATAGGTTGGCTTCTTGGTGAAAAGGGTTGATGAACTTCGCTTCTGTGATGGGGGCGAAGTTTTTTTGTGTTGCGGGAAGAAAGCCTGAATCGGATCTCCTCAAAGGGGGTGGATGCCTGTATAATTAGGGCAGAAATAAATGTGTAGGAGGCGCATCATACGTGCAATTACCAACTGCGAAGAATTATCTACTATTAACCGAAACGATTGCCAGAAAACCGATGCTGCGAACTCGGTTCACGGCCCAAGCCTATTTCGTGCTGGCCGCGTTATTTGATTTGATTAATCAGGGGGTATTGAGGATTGGCGAAACTATCGAAATTGTCGATAACGCCAAGTACGCCGATCTGCCCCAATATTTGGATGGCCTCAAAAAACGGATCAATGCGGAAATTAAAAAGGGTGCCCAAACGAAGGACGCTCTTGATTTAATTACGAGCTGGGATATTGCCAACGACATTTACGATGGTATTGGAAGTGAGCTGCTGGCCGATCAGCGAGTGGAAAAGGTGCCGTTCAAAAACAATTTGGACACGCACATCATTTACGTGCCCACCGATGCTGCCCGTGAACAGGTGACCCGCTATCTGCGGGACCAAATGCAGGCCAGCACTGTTGATCAGGCCGCTATCAGTTTGGTTGTGATCATGGAACAGCTGGGCGCTTTGCGGTGGCTCTTTCCAGATAAGGGCGAACTCAGCGAGTTGGTGGTGGCCTTTCACCGCACGGTTGGCGACAACGCGGAATATGCCGGCGAGAGTCGGCTGGCGGAGAGCGCGGCTAAGCTGATTACGGATAAGAAGTTTCGGATGGATTCGTGGTTGAGTTAATCTCCCATTTATTGATCCTGGGGGACTTAGAACAAACTTGTAAATATAATAATTTTTTAGAAATAGCTTAAAAATGAAAGTGGAAATCCGACCCACAATCCTCTTTCATTCACTACAATTCATGGTATACTTTAATCGCTTAAATTAACTGCAAGGGGAGCCATTGTGCTGAGACTAGATTGTGCAAGCAATCTTAACCCTATGTACCTGATCTGGTTAGTACCAGCGGAGGAATGCAGCCAATATTACTGGATAATGATCATTAATATTTCGTCCTGTACTTGAGGTTGAATTCATTTCGAATTCAACCTCTTTTTCGTCTCAAGGAAACCGCTCTCAGTTAGCTTAAGCAAAATTTGCTTAGGGAGATGTTGTGTATGAATCGTGCTCAGGAAGAGACGCCAGCTTCTAGCAGCGAGTCTTTGGGCTGGGGGCAAACCTTTCTTGTTAGTATTCAACATATTTTTGTATCGAATGTTTGGTTGGATCCAATTTTTGTTGCCTCGTCGGCGGGGCTGTCATTGACGTTATCAACTAATCTGGTAAATGCCATCTTTATTACCTCTGGATTGGTCACTTTAATTCAAGCTACTAAGTTAGTGAGATTGCCGATTGTTCAGGGACCCTCCGCTGCCTTTGATGCGTTGATGATTAACGCTGGAAAAACGGGGATGCTGCCGGCAGCTGGTGGCTCAATCTTTGTCAGTGCGCTTCTTGTCTTTGGGCTCTCAGTTACCGGGCTTTTAACAAAATTGGTTAAACGTTTAACGCCAGCAATTACTGGGACCATTATCTTCTTGGTTGGGGTGTCACTCGCAAGCTTTGCCCTGTCAGAATTTCTGGGTGGTAGTCCGGGCACACCAGGATTTGCATTGCCAAAAACGTTGCTGTTATCAGTAATGACCGCCGCAATTGTCGTGCTGTTATCACTTTTCGGGAAAGGGTTCTTTCACAAATTTTCCTTCCTGATCGCACTAGTGGTCGGTGATGTTCTAGCCGGTTTGACTGGCATGATTGACTTATCAGCATTGGGATCCAAACCATTAATTGGGTTGCCTCGTTTACTGCCATATGGAGGCTTTTCGTTTAATTGGAGTATTTTTCTCACATTCTTCGTTGCTTACACGGTTGCCGTTATTGAAGCGTTAGGTGTTTATGAAGCATCGGCATCCGTTCTTAACATTAACTTGGATCAGAAGCGGATTCGAAACGGAATTGCTGGTGAAGCGGCTGGCTCAGCATTGTCGTCATTAATTGGTGGATTCCCCACGACCGCGTTTGCTCAAAATTTAGGGGTGATGAAATTGACCGGCGTGCATTCCCGCAAGCCAATTTTACTAACGGGTGGCCTGCTAATTGTCTTGGGGTTCATTCCTAAATTGGGGGCATTTCTATCCTTAACCCCATCACCAGTGATTGGGGGGATGTTCTTACCAGCCGCTGCTACCTTGATCACAACCGGGTTTGCCATTCTTAAAAAATCTAAAAATAATGATACTAATAACCTAATTATTGGACTGTCAATTATTTTGGCAATTGCTGTGCCAACCTACGCTGCCGGCTTTCCCGGAAGTTTAAAAACGTTACTGTCCAATAATATTTTAATTGGCGCAATTTCCGCAGTGGGACTGCACATTTGCTTAATTTCAATTCCGAGTCTTTTTAGAAAGGGCGTTCATGATGACCAAAACATCGACTGAAATTCAAAACGATATTTATCAGTTTATTCAAACTTACGCGACGACGGATGATCAACAACTTAGTGAATCTGACTTTAACCGGGTTGCCTTGGATTTGTTTGATTACCAATTCAAGAGTAATCTTCCTTACAAACGGTATGCTCAAAGTCAACGAAAAAGCCCCTTGATCGTTAACAACTGGCAGAGCATTCCACTGATGCCGATTCAGGGGTACAAGCAGCTGACGTTGTCGACAACGCCGGTGCAAAAAGATGAACCCGTCTTTATGTCTAGCGGGACAACAGATCCAAATCATCGAAGTCACAATTATCATCCATCGTTTAAAGTTTGGGATGCTTCCATGAAGTATCCCTTCAAGCAATTTGTGCTACCGGATCGGGATAAGATGACGATTCTTGGGCTATTTCCTGGTGAAAAAACAAATTCGAATTCATCGCTGTCTCGTTATGTGACTAAGGCAATTGACTTCTTTGGTGATGATAAGAGCGGTATTTTTATTGACGAAAATGGCATGGATTACCAAGGAATTGTTGGGGCATTAAAAGATGCAGAACGCCAGGGTCGTCCAGTAATGTTACTAGGGGCCAGTTTCTCGTACGTTCATTTATTGGACTATTTGAATGAACAAAAACTGACATTCAAATTGCCAGTTGATAGTCGGTTATTTGACACCGGTGGATTTAAAGGCCAGTCGCGAAGTGTGGATGCTCAGGACCTCTTTGATGCCATTAAAAACACATTTAATATCGATCGTGATCACTACATCAATATGTACGGCATGACGGAGATCAGCTCGCAATGCTACGACCAAAACCTTGTGCGCTTATACCACCATTTGCCACTGGATTATACAAAGGCAGCCCCTGCCTGGGTTCGGGTTCGCATTTTAAGTACGGATACGTTGCAGCCCGTGGAAAGTGGTCATGCCGGCTTAATCGCATACTATGATTTGGCCAACTGGAATTCTTGCGTTGCCATTTTGACAGAGGATATGGGCATCCAGGATGAAAATGGTTTCGAAGTCTCAGGCCGAGTCCAGGGAGCTGAAGCAAAGGGCTGTTCGATTGCGGTGGATCAGCTTTTGCATGCTAACCAGATGTAAGGAGGCACCAAATTGAAGCGTACGGTAATGGGGACAATTAAGGTGATCCCAGTGGACATTTTTAAGATGCCCCGCGGGATTACATTGACCAACTTCGGCTATCAGACGATTACCATTGGTCAATTAGACTATAGTTTGCGTTTCCCGATTGTGACACCAGATGCCATTGTCGAGATTAATGATCGATTACGTCACAACCAGGCGGCCTACTTGAGTCATTTAACAGTCGCCGAGATTATCAGCAAAATTGATCAGGCAGTCAATTTATGGACGCATCCGGATTATCCACAACGCCGGTTGGCAATGAAATTATTACCACAAATTACGGGTTACAACGCAGAAACGGTTGAGCTTGAAATCAAACGGTTTATTCGGGTATTCCGGAAAAAGGAATTGATGCGTTTCGTCGACAGTGAACTTGACCAGCCAGAAATTCTTGACGACTTTCATCCACAAAAAAGTGGGAGTATGACCAAGGCGTTTGGTCCTGAGACGACGTTTCACGTTTTCTCAGGCAATATTCCGGGCTTACAAATTTGGTCGCTGATTATGGCGACGATTGTAAAGTCAGCTAGTCTTGGCAAAACGTCGATGAGTGAACCGCTATTTCCGGTTCTGTTTGACCAAAGCTTAGCGGAAGTCAGCCCGGAACTGGCCGATTGTCTGGCAATCCTGCCGTGGAAGGGTGGCACAATGAATTTGGAAGAAGCTGCCACATCCGCGACGGACGCAACCATCGTGTACGGATCTGATACGGCTTTGGATGCCATTAAAGAATTGGTTCCAAAATCCAAAATATTCTTGCATTATGGTTACAAAATTAGCTTTTCGATGATTGGCCGCGAAGCATTAACGCCGGAATATTATTTGCAAACAGTCAAACAAGCGATTGAGGATGTTGCGGTTTATGACCAGCAAAGCTGTTTGTCGGCGCAAACGATTTTTGTTGAAAAGGGCGGCACAACATCACCTCTGAATGTTGCCAAATTACTTGCTTCTGAACTTGCGAATTATCAATTAAAGCGGCCACGGGCAGAGTTAACAAACGAACAAGCGGCTGCTGTCGTTCGATTGCGTAATGACTATCAATTAAAGGCGTTGAATGATTCTGATGTGCAGGTGTTTGCAAGTGACGGAAATACCGATTGGACGGTTGTTTATCACGCGCATCCTGGATTCGTTAATTCGCCATTAAATCGGACAATTCACGTTTATGCAATTGATGAGCTTGAACAAGTTCCCGAATATCTGCAGCCGTTCAAGCAATATCTCCAAAGTTGTGGTCTGGCTGTGAAACCGACTCGGCTTTTCTCGTTGGCTAATCAACTTGGTAGGGCCGGGATTGATCGGATTAGCGCGTTAGGTGAGATGACCCGGGCAAAACCAGGCTGGCATCATGACGGCCACTTTAATTTACTGGATCTATTGCGATTCATCGATGTTGAGCAAAATACCGAGCGGGCTGCTGAGAAATTTGACCCGGACGTTGAGTAAGGAGGATAAGCATGTTACTGAAAAATCAGGTCGCACTGGTAACGGGGAGTAGTCGCGGAATTGGGGCAACAATTGCGAAGCAGTTCGCCAAAGAAGGCGCAATTGTTGCGGTCAACTTTGTGAAGCATCAAGAACGGGCTGATCAAGTTGTTCGGGAAATCCTTGAGGGTGGCGGGCAAGCATTTGCCATTAAGGCCGACGTTCGTGATCCTGTGGCAGTTCAGGAAATGATTCGAAAAATCAAAGATAATTTCAATGGCTTGGATATTGTCGTGAATAATGCATTAAATCACTACACGTTTAATCCCAAGACGCGAAAAACCGATCAGTCAATTACCTGGCAGGACTATCAAGATCAGTTGGACGGTAATGTTCACGGCAGCTTCAATGTTTGCCACGAAGCCTTACCAATTATGAAGTCGCAGAACAGGGGACGAATTATTAATATGGCCAGTAATCTGGTTGAATTTCCACTGATCCCTTACCATGACTATATAACGGCAAAAACCGCCCTGATCGGTTATACCCGATCATTGGCGGCTGAAGTTGGTGCGTTTGGAATTCAAGTAAATGCGATTGCTCCTGGGCTCACTTATCCAACTGATTCCAGCGTTGAAACTCAAAATGATGTCCGGGAATCAATCATCAATATGACGCCGACTAAGCGGCTGACCGTGCCGGAAGATGTTGCGGGGAGTGCGGTGTTCTTGGCTTCAAGGTTATCGAATAATGTGACTGGGCAATGCCTTTATGTGGATGGGGGATTGGTGATGCATTAGTGGAGAGAGTCATTTATTGGGATGCTAATCAATCCTACAAATCAGTATTTAATCGTCGTTGCCGAGTTGCTTTCCAGATTAAATAGAATAGGCCCCAGAGTGCGATAAACAGCGCGACCAGTGCAAATCCTAGCCAATTAAGATTGACTCCCTGGACCCAGCTCCAGAAACTTCCGTTGAATTTAAAGGTGGCTCTAACAACTTGGAGTAGCTCAACAAATCCGATAGAAACGGCTGCGACGACAGAGATGGTTGTGACGATTACTGATAAAAAGTTTTGGGCGGATTTGTGGGCAAATTGGAGAGTTATACAGGTTATTGATTAGAGGTATACATTTATGTTCATTTTTAGTTGGCAATTATAACAAAGAACTTTCAGGTGAATGATTACTTAATGTGAGATGGGGGGTTAATATTAAATTGATAAAATACTCTCAAGGAAGGACATTGTTGTAAAACCGTTGATATCAGTATTTCTACTCTGGAAATACTGATGAAGTGAAATGACCTGCTTTTTTAATTGTTTATTCTTGAAGTATTTTGTAAATCGATTTTGCCATTTCTTTAGGTTCCCGATTATTAATATTTGCCATCTTCTATCGGTAATATCAATGTGACTGTAGTCGAATGATTCAGGCGCGTATATAAATTTAAACATTGGTGCGACGTCAATAATTGGCTGCAGAGAGGAGCGATGATATCTGTAGTCAGTGGTAAGAAAAAACAGCAGGGCATCAATTTGTCGATTTTCTAACCCACCAATGACTGTCTTAGTATTAGGAATTCGGTTTTTATCAATTTGATGAATAAGCTTGTGAAAAAAGTTTTGCCTAGATGTCAATAAGTACCCATCTAAAAATAAGTTAATCGGCATTTCGGGGAATAATTTCAAAGAATAGTTTATTATTTGGTTGGCAATTTTTGAGGGAATTTTGTTGTTCTTGAAAGCTGAAATGAAAAATACTGTATAGTCTGGATTGCTTTTGGAGTTTATATTTTTCCCCGATTTAAAATTGAAGTGCAACA
>NZ_AZFZ01000069.1 GCF_001435895.1 Lentilactobacillus parafarraginis DSM 18390 = JCM 14109
CAAGTGTTGCACTTCAATTTTAAATCGGGGTAATATTTTCATTGCATCTTGAGCCGACTTTATTGCAAAATTTGCAGTGCCGACTAACGGTCAATCCGCGATTTTCACTAACCAATTGCATCCTCAATCGCGCTCAATAATTCGGAAGTAGCTGCTCGCGCATTCTTTGCCCGCATAATCGCCGACACGACGGCGACGCCATCAACATGGGCCGGTTTAATGGCAGCAACATTATCGGCTTTTAACCCGCCAATCGCGTACACTGGGATTTGAACGGTTTCCTTAATTTTTGCCAGCGTTTCAACGCTGGTATGAACCGTCTTAACGTGGGTTTGGGTTGGAAAGATGGCCCCGGTACCCAAATAGTCTGCGCCCATTTGTTCAGCCAGCTTTGCCTGCTTCAACGTCTTAGCGGTTGCCCCAATGATTTTTCGCGGCCCAAGGATTCTGCGGGCAACGTCTACCGGCAAATCACGCTGTCCCAAATGAACGCCGGCGGCATCCACTGCCTGGGCAATGTCGAGACGATCGTCAACAATCAAAGGAATCTTGTGACGGTCGGCAATCTCTTTAACCTTAACCGCCCAATCGTAAATTTCACGGCTTGAGCGGTCCTTTTCCCGCAATTGTAAGAGACTGACGCCGGCCTCGCAAGCAAGGTCAATTTGCTGCAAAAAGTCCGCTTCATCCAGGTCCGTATGATCAGTCACTAAGTATAATGGTCGATTCAATAATTTCATCGTTATCCTCCTCAGATTTGACTCTTTGCATTGAAGTCTACCCATTTTCGAAACATCTTTCAACTTGACTTTTAACTATGAAACCGCTATAAATAATACATGAGCTGTTAAAGCTTAATTGAATATTTCGTCTGGGGTGCCTGAAAGGGCTGAGATTAAACCCATCGAACCTGATGCAGTTTGTACTGCCGAAGGAAGAGCGAACCTGAAACCGATTTTAAATTGACTTCTGGGACCTTCTTTTAGCAGAAAAGGAGGTCTCTTTTCTGTTAAAACCCATCCCAATGACCAATCTAACAATCACCGTGCCTCTTCCTTCGAGCAATCTTGAAGAAAGGGGCTTTTATGATGGTAACAGTTAATGGTCAATCTGAAGACGTTGCCGGCCAAACCGTTCTTGACTTTCTGAAGGCGCGCAAAGCACCCGTTGAAAATATCGTGGTTGAACGCAATGGCGACATCGTCCACAAAGCTGAATTTGACAAGGTCACCCTCGAATCCGGCGACAAGATAGAATTAATTTCGTTCGTTGGTGGCGGCTAGAGGAGGCTCAATAAAAACTATGGAAGCACAAGTTCAAGGACAAGACTATAAAGACGTTTACTATGGCATGAAGGAGCGTAACGTTAAGGATTCGACGGACAAACTGACTGCCGCTCACGTGACAATTGCCGGCGCCGGCGGATTGGGATCCAACATTGCGATCGCCCTCACCCGAATTGGCGTGGGCCATCTGACACTGATCGACTTCGACTCCGTTGAGTTAAGCAACCTCAACCGGCAGCAGTTTAAACTCAGCCAAGTTGGCATGCCAAAGGTCACGGCACTCAAGCAAAATCTGCAGGAATTCAATCCATTTATCGAAATTAAAACGTTTCAAACGAAAGTGACCCACGATAATGTAAAGGAACTGTTCGCTGACGCCGACATTATCTGCGAGGCATTTGATAACCCCGCCGCAAAAGCGATGCTGCTGGACGCGGCTTCGGAGTTTTTCCCTGATAAACCCTTGGTGATGGGTACCGGCATGGCCGGCATTCACAGTTCCAACACCATTACCACCAAGCATCCCCGCGCCAATTTGTACATTGCCGGCGACGGCACATCGATGGGCGCCGAGGGCTTAATGGCTCCCCGTGTCATGATTGCGGCGGGTCACGAAGCGAACATGATTACCAGAATTATTCTAGGACGAGACGATATTTAGGAGGACATTAATGATGTCAACTGAAGATAAAGACGAATTAGTTATTGGCGGTCACAAATTTACATCCCGATTCATTTTGGGATCCGGAAAGTATTCTTATGACCTGATTGATTCGGCAATTAACAATGCAAAAGCTCAAATTATCACAATGGCGCTTCGTCGCAACACCACCGGTTCCGAAAACATCCTGAACTTTATTCCTAAGGGGATCACCATTTTACCGAACACCTCGGGATCCACTAACGCCGAAGAAGCCATTCGGACCGCGCGAATTGCCCGTGAGTTAAGTGGCAGTAACTTCGTTAAATTGGAAGTTGTGCCCGACAAAAAATATTTGATGCCGGACAACTATGAGACGTTGAAGGCCACTGAAGTGTTGGCCAACGAAGGTTTCATTGTGATGCCATACGTTTTACCAGACCTCAACGTTGCTCATCAGCTGGTGGACGCCGGTGCCGCAACCGTCATGCCTTTAGGAGCCCCAATCGGTACCAACAAAGGACTTTCTACCAAAGATCTCATCCAAATCTTGGTTGATGAGATTGACGTCCCAATCGTTGTTGATGCTGGAATCGGCCGACCAAGTCAAGCGGCTGAAGCGATGGAAATGGGTGTCGATGCCGTGATGGCAAACACATCAATGGCCACCGCCGGTAACATCCCGTTGATGGCTGAAGCCTTCAAGCTCGCCGTTCAAGCCGGCCGCAAGGCTTACTTGGCAAAGCCGGGCCGCGTTATTGAACACGGTGCCGTCGCCTCCTCGCCATTGGCCGGTGTCAGCGCTACAAAGTAAGCGGTGATCATATGCAACTTGTTTCTGATGAATTGATCAACCGGCTGCGAACGATCAATCAGTTTTCCGCCGATCAAATTGGTCAAAATCGGTTGGTTTACTCTCCCACTTGGGTGAAGGGCCAACAGCAATTGATTAAATGGGGACTTCATGCTGGCATGCCCGTTACCGTTGACGCTTACGGCACCGTTTATCTGGACGTTATCGGATCCCAGTCACCAAACGGAATTATCGCGACCGGCTCACACATGGATACGGTCGTTCATGGCGGCCAGTACGACGGGTTGTATGGCGTTCTCGGTGGCTTTCAGGCCATTTCCAACTTGGTAACGGCCCTTGGTCAACCCAAGAAAACGTTATGGCTGGTATCCTTCAGCGAGGAAGAGGGCAGTCGGTTTCCGGCAACCTTTACCGGATCCAAGCACTATGCCAGAGTTGCTGATATTCATAACATCCGCGACCACCACGGCATTTCGTTTGATGACGCCCGCGAAAAAGCGGTGAGCCGCCTTCAGCTGCCAGGTGTCAAAACTGGCTTGCCTAAGCTTCCTGACAGTTTCACGGAGCTGCATATTGAACAGGGACCCCGGCTAATCAACCAGCACCTGCAAATCGGCCTCGTCACGTCCATTGTGGGACAGCGCCGATTTACCGTGACGATTAACGGGGTCGCCAACCATGCGGGAACAACGCCAATGGCTGACCGCCACGACGCGCTCTTGATTGCTACCAGCCTCATTAACCGGCTCGCGATCATCGCCCGGACAATTAGTCGCCAGCTGACCTTCACTGTCGGCGAACTGCATGTCTGGCCAAATACCGCGAACGTCATCCCTGGGAAGGTGACGTTCAGTGTTGATACCAGACATGTCAAAAAGTCGGTTTTAGATCAGTTTGAAACGACTTTACGGGCAGAGGCTCAAAAAGTTGCCGTTCCGCCAGTTCAGGTAACGATTGACCGCTGGGTGAATGATCAGCCCACCCTTTTGGACGCGGATCTACTTGCCCAAAACCAACGATTGGCAAAGACTTTAGGCTTTACAACCGCGACCTTTGCTTCAGGTGCCGGCCATGACAGTGAAATCATGAGCCGGGTGACCCCGACGACGATGATTTTCGTGCCAAGTATTAAAGGTATCAGCCACGCTCCAGAGGAAAAGACCGCTCCGGCGGATTTACACACCGGCGTTGCGCTACTTCAAGAGAGTCTCAAGTCCCAAGCTTATTAACTAATCTGTATCATAATTGAATCACTTCTAAACAGAATGTTCGCATTAAGATTAAACCACACTTGTAAGACCAATAAAATAACACTTTCCTTCTAAAGGCCAAGCTTGCCTTGGAAGTTCCTTCATCAGTTATGGAAACGCTGACGGGGGTTCTACCAAGATAAGCTTGGCCTTTTACTTGTTTCACGTGCGATAATCGGAAAAAATTGTAACCTAGTTACTAAAAATTCACGTCTTGTTTTCACCTCCTAACCACCTACACTTAGGTTAGAAAGACAAGGGAGTAAGAGAAATGACAACAATGAACGCAATTGGTTTTACCAAACATCTACCGATTCAAGACAAAAATAGTTTAATAACGTTTACCGAACCCATTCCAACAGCTACCGGCCATGATCTACTAGTCAAGATCATCTCGACGTCCGTTAACCCGGTAGACGTTGGGGTTCGCGGCGACGGTCGCGGCACCCTGAAGAATCCCAAGGTAATCGGCTGGGACGCTTACGGGATTGTCACCGAGATTGGTCCAGACGTCACACTATTTAAGGTGGGGGATAGGGTGTTTTACGCCGGCTCGTTTATTCGTCCCGGTACTGATAGTGAGTATCAGCTGGTCGACGAACGGATTGTCGGTCATGCGCCAACGAAATTATCTGCCGCTGAAATTGCGGCAATGCCACTGACGAGTTTGACTGCCTGGGAGGCCTTGTTCGAACGCTTGGGAATTGACCGCACCGCCGTTTCTGAAAACAAAGGCAGGACGATTTTAATGATCAACGGCTCAGGCGGCGTCGGTTCAATTGCGACTCAACTCGCCCATCTGGCTGGTTTGACCGTGATTGCCAGTGCGTCGCGGCCAGAAACCATTAAGTGGACTAAGCAAAATGGCGCCGATTTTACGGTTAACCATCACAAAAACTTAGTCACCGAAGTCCGCAATCTCAAATTCCACTACGTTGACTATATCTTGAACCTAAACGACTTGGACGGTCACTGGAACGAAATTGCCGAGTTAATTAAGCCGGAGGGGGCTGTCGCGGCAATCACTGAGAATCGCCGCGGAATCGACTTGCAGAAGCTGACCAAGAAAGCTGCTTCGTTTCACTGGGAATGGATGTACACGAAGTCCTACTACCACACGGCTGACATGGTGAGTCAACACCAAATCTTGGATCAGGTTGCCAAACTGTTGGATGCCGGAACCATTCATTCGACGGTCACGAAGGTTCTGAAGCCGATTAACGCTGCCAGCCTGAAAGAAGCTCACCGGCTGGTGGAGACCAATCACATGATTGGCAAAGTGGTGATTAGTAACCAATAGGTAACGTCGGGACTTCGTGCAACCACCCCAATTTATGATGGAAAATTGGGGTAAATTCAGTGAACCCCATTGCTGATTTTTGCTGGGAATGATAAGCTTTTTTACTAAACTATTGAATTCATCCGAAAATCCGGGTGATTTCGCAAATGAAAGCGACTGTTGCAAATGCAAAGAATCGGTTATCTTTCCCATCGTTCAACTTTTTTCCGTTGCCTAATTATTTTCATCATCTTTATGATTATTTATTTTAGTGGTTTTCAATTCCAATTGGGAATCGCCAGCCCATCACCTGCTGTTTTAGCCAACCTTCAATCGGCGTTTTCCATGACATTACGACAATCCCCGATTTTTATGGTTATTTTTGCTGCGCCGAATTTCAATTTAACTCAGGCGAACAAAGTCCCCTTCTTCTCTAAGATTCTGGGAGATCAATTTAACCACAAACTAGAAACCAGCACCATTACCCGTATCAGCTACTTAACGTTGCTCTTTACAGGTATCGACCTCATGATCCTACCGGTACTGTGGCTTTTAGAAGTGATTATCAACTCAGGGACATCTTCATCTGTCGACTTGGTTAACTTACCCGAGTCTGCTTTAACTACGATAGCCAGCTTGATCTCCCTAATTGCAATCGAAGGAACGGCTCCCAGTAGGCGTAAGGGTGACCCTGACTACGTCCCTCGCTAGAAACTGATTGCCAAAAAAGCCATTTGAATCATTCCATAAATCAGCTTAGGACTGAATTTAAGGAATCACTCAATGGCTTTTTTGACTTCGTCATTTGACCAGCTCTGCCGACGCACTATTAACCTGCCTGGCATTCTTATTAAATGGTGGTGTCTTCACCACGCCCTGAACCTTGCTTTGATCAACAAATCCCCAGTATCGGCTGTCATTTGAAACGGATCGGTGATCTCCCAGCACAAAGTACTTACCCGATGGTACCTTCGTTGAATTTCGATCACGAACCCACTGACTGGATAAGCTCTGCAAATTCCAGTTGCCGGTCCCGGTACTCCGTTGCCGTTGGCTGATGTAATCCTGATTTAATGGATGATTGTTCACATAAATGGTGCCGTTGTAACTGCTGACGGTATCCCCCGGCAACCCAATTACCCGCTTAACGTAGTAATCCGTCTTCTTAACCTGGGGGTCCTCGCCGTTGGCATCGAAAATGATCACCGAATTACGATGAATTGGCAATGTTTTGAAGACCCCAACCACTTCGGATGTATGTAAATTAGGTTTCATTGACGGACCCTTAATCAAGCTGGCACTGGCAAAATACTGACGAACCCCAATCCCAACTAGAAGCCCAATAATAACCGGTAATAGATAGCTCAATACTGTTTTAAGTCGTTTCACTTTTAAATCATCACCCTTGTATTAATCGTGCAAATTCGATCGTGCCTTAATGGTATCATTGGTCGTTCAGATTAGTGGTTAAGTTTCAGGTAAATAATTCGGGAGGTCTGATCAGAATCCAAAATTAGGATTTTGATCAGACCTCCCGAAAATAGTCTATCAATGGTGACAAGTCAAGCTCTGGTTCTAAATGTGTTCCGACAACTGTGCGGAACACGCTGACTAGTCCTTTTAAGGGCGACGACCCTGGCACCAACATTTAAGGCGGGGAAACTAAAAATCCAGAACAAGGATTTCCAGTTTCCCCGCCTTAAATACCGTGCCACCCAAATCGAGTCACACTCTTTTATTCATGCGGTGACATTCCGCTCAATCGATCTAACGTTTCCTTCTTCAAATAGTAAGGGGTGATGCCATCATCAATGGCCTTATTTAACAGCCCCTGAGCCCGCTTTTGGGCAACAATGGTCGGTACCTTAATTGAAAGAACCGATTTATTAATCACCATTTGATGAACGTCCAAATTTGTCTTGGTCTTGTAATGCAGTTGAGCATTCGTTTTAGTTTCTTTAGAACGACGACTCTTTTCTTTAGCCATGAAGATCCCTCCTCACTATTGAATCAATCAACTAGTTATTATCTCAATACTAGCAAATTGCCCACCAAAAGTATATTTAGACGACTAGTCTCTGACGGGAACTTTTTCAAACTTTTTCTCGTACCATGTTTCCCATGAGCCAGCAACCAAATTACCATTATCATAATAGTCAGGATTAATCACTGAAATGACGTGTTTGAGGTCTTCGCCGCATTCCTTGCGAACTTCATCTCGAAGTTCTTCGGGAGTAAACGACCGATTCTCGAAAATGAAATGATTAATGTCGGCTAAATAGTAATCCACTTTGTACATCGAAAGAATTTCCAGGTTGTTCTTCTTTAAGCGAGGTAAATAAAATTCGATAAAGTCATTCATTGCCTTCGTTGTTGCTGAATCATTTAACTGATCGATAGTAACTGTATCTGCCACGATAGCACCTCCTCTCCCTCTATTATGCCACATTTTTTGCCTCAATGAATTTCCAATGTAGTAAGATGGAGATGGACCTAAAATAACAAAGGATGCGAAAAGCATGTCAGATAGAAAAGTGTACACTGATTATTTCTTTGATGAACCTGCGTTTAATACTCACGATGGTGGTTATGTGCCGCTTAAGGAGCCAACAACCCCACAGGAAACATTGCGAATACCGAAGTTATTGAAACCGGATAAAGAAACCGATACCGATATGTACTATACGGTGATTGCCCAAACTGGTGAAACTCAATTATTGCCAGGTGCCAAAACCAAGACTTGGGGTTATAATACCAGCCTTTTGGGACAAACGATTGTGTTTAAAAACGGGAAAACCATTCACATCACCTTAAAAAACGAATTACCGGAGCTCACCACTTTTCACTGGCACGGCTTAAACGTTGACGGGCCAATCACCGACGGCGGCTGTCACGCCCCCGTTTATCCCGGCAAAAGCACCCAAATCGAATTTAAGTGCCACCAACCAGCCGCAACGCTCTGGCTGCATGCTCATCCATGTCCAGCAACTGCCGAACACGTGTGGAAGGGGTTGGCTGACGGTGTTATCGTCAAAGACGATGTCGAAAGCAAGTTACCGTTTCCCCGAAACTACGGAGTGGATGATATTCCACTGATCTTACAAGACCGCGCCTTTCACGATAACCAATTCGACTACATCGCCGACTATGATCCGGACGGCGTTCAGGGACCTACTCCGATGATCAACGGCACCATTAATCCGTATTTTGACGTCACGACCCAGCGACTCCGGCTACGCATTCTTGACGGTGCCAATCGGCGAGAGTGGCGGCTGCATTTCAGTGATGATCTGAAATTTACCCAAATTGCCTCTGACGGCGGCATCCTGCCAGAACCCGTTGACTTTACTCATTTGATGATCACCTGTGCCGAACGGGCAGAAATCATCGTTGATTTTGGCAAATACAAACCGGGTGATGAAGTCACACTGTATTCCGATGACGTTCCGATTGTTCGTTTCAGAATTCACGAATTTGCCAAGGATGATACCAAGTTACCTGATCGTCTGGTTGATATTCCCGATCCACAGGTAACGCCGAATAGCCAAGTCCATAAAGTTGTAATGTCTGGAATGGACGAAATGGTTGAAATCAACGGCAAAAAGTTTGATATGCAGCGAATTGACGATAAGCAAAAGCTCGGCAACGTTGAGTATTGGGATATTTCAAATACGAATGACCGGGATACCGGCATGATTCATCCATATCACATGCATGGTACTCAATTCCGGGTGGTTTCTCGAAACGGCCATGATCCCTATCCAAATGAACGCGGGCTTAAAGATACCATCGGCGTCAACCCTGGTGAAACGGTTCGCATCAAAGTTTGGTTCGAGCACCTCGGCGTTTACATGTACCACTGCCACATTATCGAACACGAAGATGGTGGGATGATGGCGCAGTTCGAAGTTTACGATCCGGATCATCCAAAGACTTACAAGTTAATGGATATGGATACTCTGATGACGGCATTTGCCAAGGAACGGGGTGTCAAGAAGGATGAGCTATATATTCCCGGAATGGATATGTAGTTAGTTCTTGCAATGGCTGATTTCATATGATAGTATAAATCGTGGAATGAAAAATGAATAGAGGCTGTTAGGTGAGGCTCCTATGTGGAAAATGCTACTGCTCAGAAACGTCGAAAAACGCCAATGAGTCAGCTGTTCTAGTCAAAGTAAGGCTTGAACTAACGTAGCTGTTATTTATAACTACAACACATAGTGCTAAAGCTCAACGACTGGCGATAAGTGTCATGTTGTGTCCAGTCGCGAAACGGCTGGACACTTTTCATTCTAAAAACTAATTAAGAGGTGAGAAATTATGACAGCAGAATTTGTAGATCCCGGAGCGACGAAGCATCAGTCTACTAAGGGAGAACCAATTGGAATAGTTTCTCACCAGCAACGTAGATTCTAACGGATCTATTCGAGAAATTGTGCCAATCGATTTTCCCAACAAATCTGAGTTAACTTTGATCCGCCTAATCGCCTTATTTCCTGCTTTAAGAGCTTTACCGCTCAAAAGTTTCACAGGAAAAATCCCGACTTCGTTTGGTTAGACAGATCAACATTTGGGAATTCGATTAATGCAATTTCTCGGTGGTTTCGGATATTGAGGTACTGACGTACTTGTATTCGATCGACTAGTTGCAGTCGATAAACGCTTCACCTTTCAGGAAACTGATTGGGGAGAATGCCGTTAATCGTGACTATATTGCCAACACATAAAAACGGTAATAATGGTAATCATGAGGGTACAACCTCCAAGAATCTGGCGGAAGCTGATTCTTGAAAGATGACTGCTATCTTATCGGATAATAACATTATAAAGCCACTAACGTAAATTCGTTGGTGGCTTTTTGAATCCCCAAAATAATCAGCAAAAAAGCCACTCATCTTTTGTGGTGAGTGGCAAATTACGGTATTCGTACAATACCCCTTAGGGTTGACACTTT
>NZ_AZFZ01000007.1 GCF_001435895.1 Lentilactobacillus parafarraginis DSM 18390 = JCM 14109
ACTTTTTCATGGAACTTTGGACATTACCCAGACAACTTCAAATTTCGTTAACTTGCTCAATAAGCTACTTGCTCCTATTTTAAAGGCATCGCTTCCAAATTACAATTTGAATAGTCCATGACGTTGCCTTTTTGAATCCTTTTTGACGTATCCATCGCATTCCACTGGAATGTTGAGTACAATAAAGGTATATAGAGGGGGGACGTGATCATCGTGACCAAATCTGAAGAGTTCCTAGATTTTTTTAATAAAGCATACAAGGACCCAACTAAGCACAGCAATTACAGCACTAACAGCGATCTGCGGTTCGACAGCCGATCAGATGCGTTGACGGTTAAACACTTACTAGAAGATCAAAGTCCATACGCCAAATTTTATACGTTAAGCGCTGAATACATTAATCCAAATCAGTCGATGCAGGTCGGCTGGTACTTGACCGTTCGAAAAACACCGCAGCCAACGAATAACCAGAACGCAAACCAAAAACCGGAATCGCAAACTAATGGCAAGCCACAAAAATCAGACCATCAAGTAAATCAATCTGATCAATCCGGAAAATAATCGTTGGGGAAAACCGATTATTTGAAACGTCCCGTCATTTGCGCTAAGTTATTTGATAACGACTTTCATTACTAATTTCTTAGGAGGACAATCATGACAATTAAAATACCGAATGTTATTTTAAATGATGGTTACCCATTACCCGCTATTGGGCTTGGCACCTACCAGGTTCGTGGCGGCATGGGGGTTCAGCAAATCCTTCAGGCAATCCGGGACGGCTACCGAAGTATCGATACCGCAACAAACTATGACAACGAAGGCGCTGTCGGCGAAGCGATTCGCCTTTCCGGAATCCCCCGTTCACAGTTTATTGTCACATCAAAACTTCCCGGTAAGTATCACCAGTATGATGAGGCCACCAAGGCCATTTCCGAATCCATTTATCGACTGGGTGTCGGTTATCTGGATCTGTACCTGATCCACTGGCCGCTGCCAAAACGAGACCACTACGTTGAAGCGTTTCAGGCAATGATTGCTGCAAAAAAACGGGGTCTCATTCGTTCAATTGGCGTTTCAAACTTTGAGCCGGAACATCTGGACCGTCTCATCAAAGAAACTGGGGTGACGCCGGCCGTCAACCAACTCGAAATCCATCCATACTGGGTTCAGCAGCGGATGTTAGAAGAGGACCAGAAACGTGGCATTGTGACCGAAGCCTGGAGCCCACTCGGTCGGGGCAGCGCCGCTTTATTTGAACCAGTCATTCAAGAACTGGCTAAGAAGTACGATAAGAATGTCGGCCAAATCATCCTGAGATGGCACGTTCAACGCGGAATCGTTCCAATTCCCAAGTCGACTAATCTGAATCATCAGCGCGCAAATCTCGATATTTTCGACTTTAAGTTAACCCCCGCTGAGATTAACGAAATTAACGGCCTCAGTAAACAAGATGGCCGAATTGATGGTCAGGACCCAAATGTCTACGAAGAATTTGAGTAACGCCAGTCACTTTCTACCTGAGCTATCACGACTTTAAAAAATGACTATGAACTGAACCCCTTGAACTGGAGAAATCTAATTCAAGGGATTTTTTATATTCCCGTCACTAAGGCGCCGTTTCCCAAATTGTGAGCAGTTCCTTTTATAATGAAGCCATCTAACAGAAGGGGGGAATTTTAAATGACGCAAGAATTAGGTTCCAACGATCTGGGCACGTACAGCTACGTTTCCCGCGTTTATAATGAGAATATACGCTTGGCTGCTTACAAGCTGCCGGAAACAGCTGCTGACAGGGATAACGTGCTGTTTTTCGATACCGATGAAATTCAACTCACCATGCAGATTGTTGACCAGCGAGTTATTCGGGTTACCATTTCGACGCCGGCGCCCCAATCGTCGACCTACATGCAGGTCTTCGAAGGGTTCGAATTTGGGTTGGATGCGCTGGGTACCTGGATCAATACCTACCACCGGTCAACAAGCACCCATGGACCGGCATCAGACGTTGTGAACGGTATCCTCGCAAGTTACAATACAACTCCGGATAACGTGCTCACAGTCAGTCTTACCCGCGCAAAATAATTAGTCGGTTCACAAACAATCACTAAATTCCGTGCTATGCTAAAGATAATTCTAAGATGGGGTGATCATATGACAAGAAAAATTGCTGTTATTGGAATGGGAAACGTTGGCGCAACTGCTGCCCACTACATCGTTGCGTGCGGATTTGCGGATGACCTGGTATTAATTGATACCCGAGAGGAAAAGGTCCAGGCCGACGCAACTGATTTTGAAGATGCGATGGCCAACCTGCCGTATCATACAAATATTACCGTTAATGACTACTCACAACTAAAAGACACTGACGTGATTATTTCCGCGTTGGGTAACATCAAGCTTCAAGATAACAAGAACGACGATCGGTTTGCGGAACTGCCATTTACCAGTAAGGCCGTTAAATCGGTTGCCCAGAAGATCAAGGATTCCGGATTTAATGGCATTATTGTCGACATCTCCAACCCGGTAGATGTCATCACATCAATGTACCAAGAGATTACCGGATTGCCGAAAAAGCACGTCATCGGAACCGGTACCCTGCTGGATTCCTCACGTATGAAGCGGGCAGTTGCCAAAGAATTGGGAATCGATCCCCGTTCAGTTTCCGGGTATAACCTCGGTGAACACGGAAACTCGCAGTTTACAGCGTGGTCAACGGTCCGCGTGTTGGGCCATCCAATTACGGAGATCGCCTCTCAACGCAACCTTGACTTGAACAAGCTGGACAAAGCAGCCCGTGAAGGTGGCTTTAGCGTGTTCCATGGTAAAAAGTACACGAACTATGGCGTTGCAACTGCGGCTGTCCGCCTTGCCAATACAGTGATCAGCGATGCGCGCACCCAGTTAGCCGTTTCCAATTACCGTGAAGAATTAGACACCTACCTATCATATCCGGCAATCGTCGGCCGTGACGGAATTATTGAACAGGTCCAACTTGATTTAACCGATGAAGAAAAAGAGAAATTGCAAACCTCCGCAAACTTTATTAAGACGAAGTTTGCGGAATCGATGGGGAAATAGGGCTTAGTATTTAACCATTGTCTTTTAAAACATATCAAATAGCAGGTAAATCACCGGAATATGATGATTGTGCCTGCTATTTTTGCGGATAAATAATTGTAAGTAAAGATTGCATAACTGCTTAAATGACGTTTGAAGTTTAATACTCATTGCCTTTCAATAATTTATCGATTTTATTAACTGTTTACATTCACATTGCAACCTTTAAGATTAAGTCTGCACCTAGCGGAGTTGCAACATAGATTGCAAAGGCCATTAAGATAATCCCAATGCCAACCAACACAGGCCTCAATGGTTTTTGAGCACGTTTATTAAATCCCAAATGCAACATTTCTAAACCGATCAGACCAGATAATATCATTATCCAAAATCCCATAACGTTATCAGCTCCTCTTTAACATTTATGAAAATAATCGTAATGAAGGATTGGTCTCAGTATATTACCGTCATCTCTACAGTCAACCCCGCCGGATGCATTTCGCGTTCAACCTAGTCCACTTCAATAAACCACGACTTCTGTCTTTCTCTAATTTCGTAACCCAGAATAAAAATCTGTTAGGATCATCATCCATGATTCCTAACAGATTTTGTTTATGACATATTATTTTTACAGCTGGCCCCAAGTAGCCGAACTGATCGATGGGAAGAGGTAAACCAGCCGACCGAGTTCAGCCGCGCCAAATTTAAACTCCATCGCCGGCAGCAGCGTATTGATCACGTTGTCCGCCTGCTCACTGACTTCGGTGACGCCAACCAAGTGATGGTCCTTATCAAAAATCAGGGTGTCGTCGCCTTGAGTTTCGTTATCGACCTGCCGATACCAATCATCCGGCAAGTGGTTGGTTTGAACGGTCAGCCCCTGCTTCTCAGCGTCCTCAACCGATACGCCAGCCTTGGCGATTCTTGGTGACGTGAAGACTACCGATGGAATAACCGGGTACTGAATCGCATTGCTGGTCTGACCTGAGAAGAGCTTGCAGAGATAGGTTGATTCAAACACAGCCGTTGGGGTTAACTTAGGCTGAGTCTTATCGATAACATCCCCTGAAGCGTAGATATTCTCAACGCTGGTTTGCAAATGATCATTCACAATCACACCATGGGCATTATACTTAACGCCAACTTTCTCCAATCCAATATTTTCAACGTTGGGAATCCGGCCGGTGGCGTCCAAAATCCAATCAACGGTTAACTTATCGTCATCGCCATACTCAACGTCAAATTGATCGCCATTGCGAACGAATGCCGAAACGTTAGCGTTCTTAATGAACTTAACCCCACGGTCTTCCAGATCCGCGATAACCTGCTCAACGTACGGTTGATAGAAACTGCGTAAAGCCTTGTCACTGTGCATCAAAACCGTGACGTTAGCCCCAGCAGCGTTGGCAATCGTCGCAAATTCCATACTAATGTATCCTGAACCAATGATCGCAATGTTCTTTGGTAATTCAATGAGGTCCATGAACTCACGACTGTCGTGAGCCAATTCGGTTCCCGGAATATCGAGACGGTGTGGCCGTAGTCCGGTTGAAACCACGATCTTGTCGGCAGTTTTTTCTTGGCCGTCAACAACAATGGTATGGGCATCTTGGAAGCTTCCCTTACCGTGTAAAACGTCGATGCCAACACTATCAAGAAGGCCACCAATCATCCCCGGCAAGCCCTTAATCACGTCGTTTTTGTGGGCCACATTCTTTGCCCAATTAATGGTCAGCTTACCATCGACTACCCCGGCGAGTCGTTCAACTTCTCGGCTTAATGCAACCGGAGCGTCTAGCGTAATTTTAGCGTTACAGCCATAGTTTGGACAAGTACCGCCAATCATATCCGCTTCAACAACGCCGACCTTCGCGCCGGATTGAGCGAGCGGAATCGCGCCATCAAACGTCCCGTGACCGCTACCCAAATATAAAACATCATAATCATATTGATTTGCCATATAGGATACCTCCAATTCACAATCGATAGTCCATTACATTGTACACAATCTACTACCATCTTCATTATAGCGGAGGAGGAGAGTGGATTCAAAATAACCGTTTACAAATTTTGTCAGCCGGACATTTGAAAGTAAATCGTGATCCACAAAAAGGTCGGCGCAACGATTAGCTGCCCCGACCCCGCAATTTGAAATAAGCCATTTAAATGATTAAACCAGCACGCTCTTCTTCACGTCGTTGGCCAGTTCAAAGTTATCGGTAATGATTCCGGCCACATGATCCGCTAAGAGCTTCCGTTCAGTACTGGGATCGTCAATTGTCCAGATGCGTTCCTTAATATTACGCAGCGGCTGATAATGGTTGAGATGAAGCCCGGCAAGGTGGGCATCAATCATGAGTTCCCGTGGATGAAGTAATGGGTGATTGGCCAACAAACAATATTGTTCATTTGGACTTACCTTGTAAGCATCCTTCAGAGTCTGTAAGGAAAATGAAGAGTAAATGACCGGATAAACCAAGTGATACTGGTGCACCATGTCCAACACGATCCGTTCAATATTTGGATAATGGATCTTATTGGTCTTAAATTCGAGGTTTAAATAAATTGGTTGATTAGCCGCCAGACTCAGCAAATCCTTCAATTTAGGAACCGTTTCACCGTTACTTAAATGAAACGCCTGCAGTTGCCCGTACGTATAGTCGTGAATGCGTCCGTGACCATTTGTCGTTCGGTTGATTTTTTCATCGTGCATAATCACCGGGACATTATCTTTGGTCAGGTGCACATCAAATTCCAACCCGTCAGCGTGGTGGTCAATCGCATATTGAAACCCATTTAATGAATTTTCCGGAAACTTAGCTGGATAACCTCGGTGACCAAAAATTAACGTTTCGTTTGTCATTTTCAGGATACTCCTTCATAAAATCAATTCAGTCTCTCTCACTGATAATCATGATTTGCCCGGTTAGTCGTCTTCAAGTTCGCATTCATCCCCTGGTTAGCAGTGGACAATGCCTTTGAAATCGACCCGCCATCGTAAACAGTTTCCATTGATGTTTCTTCTAATTCACGCGTAAGCTGCATCCCCTCCATTAAAATTCCGGAGTTCGTATTATTTGGCTTAGCAGCGGCAAGCTGTTCGCCAGGAACTCTGGCCTCAGGCTGCTTGGCGTAAAGACTCTTCAAAGCCGGTTGACTTTGAGACTTGCTGTTAAGTGCCAAGTAGCCGGTGGCCTTTTGCCAGTTTGCCTGGCTATCTGGTCGCAAGGCGTACTTGATGAATTCAAAGGCACCCTTTTGAACTTTTTTCGGTTTGTCGTTGGAAATCCACAGAGCGGCACCGCCAATCCCAACACCATTGGCTTTTTTACCATCAGGATGGGGGAAGTACGAAATGCCCAGTTTGTCCTTGTTGCCGGTAGTCAGCTGGCCAATATAAGCTGATGATTGAACAAAAATCCCCAGCTTGCCGGCCAAGAAGGCAGCAATTTCATTGGTTTCCGCACTGGCACCAGAACCGTAATTGACAAAATCGCCAGATTTAATATTCGTGCGAATCCATTTCAGATAGTTCTTAGTGGTTGGGTTGTTCAGGTTAATCTTGGTTGGATTCCCGGTATGGCCGTCACCGTTGTTAACTAATGACGTTTTCGCGTTGGCTAAAGCCTCTTCCATCAGCCAACCATAGATTTCCATGGTCATCCCTTTAACCTTATGCCCGGAACGCTTGTACAGCTGCTCAGCGACTCGGGTCACATCGCTATAGCTTGGTGATTTAGCCGGTGGGGTAATGTGATATTTTTTAAGCAGCGTCGCGTTATAGTACAGAACCGGCTGCGACGTATTGAACGGCATGGCCAGTTGTTTGCCCTTATTAGAATAGAATGACCGGGCAACCGGAGAAATATCGCTGACGTTGTAGTGATCAGCGTCAATAAATTTCTGAACCGGCGTCGTGTATTTACTGTGCATCATTTGGGCAGTCGAAATATCAAATGATTGGAACAGCGCGGGCGAAGCACTGGACCCGTGACTTTGGATAATCTTTTGAACCGCTTCATCGTAAGCCCCTTGATATTGAGGAATCACTTCGTACTTGGTTTGCGATTTGTTAAATTTATCCACCATTTGATCCAGCGCAACTTCGGCTGGACCGCCCATTTCATTCCAGAAGACAATTTTTGTGCGCCCAGGTTTAGCGGAAACCTGATTGTGGGCTGATGTATAAACCACCGCGCCCAAAGCCACGACAACGATCGCAATAACCGGTAAAATATGAGCTCTTAAAAAGGCTAGTATTTTTTTCATCACTTAACCGCACCTTCATTCACACCTGACTTGAAGTAGTGCTGGCCGATAAATAACACAATCAGCGTTGGAATCACAACGATTGCGGCGGTGGCTTGAATCATGCCCCAATCATTAAAGGTTTCTTCGGATTGCAGCTGCCGCAAGCCATTTTGAACCGGTCGAAAGGCGTTACTAAACGTCGTTAGCATTGGCCAGAGATACTGGTTCCAAGCGCCCAAGAAACTGTAAGCGCCCAGTGTAATTAGGCTAATTCGGTTATATGGCAGGACAATCTTCCAGTAAAATTGAAAGTGCCCCAGGCCCTCGATATCGGCAGCCTCTTTAAGTTCGGCCGGCATTTGTAAGAACGACTGGCGCAACATGAACGTGCCAAACGCCGAAGTCAAAAACGGCACAATCATTGCTGAGTAAGTGTTCAATAACCCCATCGCCTTAATTGTCATGAAGTTGGGAATGATTTCGGCTTCAAATGGCAGCATCATCGTTGCTAAAAACAGGATGAACAGAACGTGGCGACCGCGAAATCTTAAGAAGACAAACGCGTACGCACTCATGGAACAGAAGATTAATTGTGCAGCGGTCGTGAGGGCGGAAATCCACAAACTGTTACCTAAATACTGCAGGATCGGTGTCTTAGTGAAGGCGTCAACATAGTTGGTCAGGGAAATATGCAGGCTCAAAAAGTTTCCCTTGGCAATGTCCATGGTCGGCAGCAGACTGGTCCAAAGGCCAATGAGAAACGGCCCCAAAACCACTACCGTGAGGATGATGAGTAACGCATAATTTAAAATTTTGTGAGAAAGACTCTGTTTGGCAACAACTTCCATCAGTAATTCACCCGCTTTTCCAATACTTTAAATTGAATCAACGTAAAGATTGCAATAATCACCGTTAAGATCAGCGATTCGGCGCTGGCTTGAGCATAGTTACCGCTATAAAACGCATCCTTATAAATCCGGTAAACCAGCATGTTGGTGGCGTTTGTCGGGCCACCCTTAGTCATTAAATCAATTAGGCCAAAACTCTTGAATCCTTCAATTAGGGTAATGATCGACACAAAGAATAGGGTTGGTGAAATCATTGGAATCGTAATATGAAACAACTGGTAACGAGGCGTTGCCCCTTCAATGCTGGCGGCTTCATATAGCGTCGTTGGCACCGATTGCATGGCACCCAGCAAAATTAAGAACGTAAAGCCGAGGTTCATCCAGACGGTCGTGATGATGACCGCAACCATTGCCCACGTTGGATCTGTCAGCCAGCCAATTTGTGGCAGGTGCAGCCAGGTGCTGACAAGGGAAAGAAATCCAGTTGATGGGTTGAAAATAAATAGCCAGAAGATGGCGGCAACGGAAACCGAAACCCCCATGGTTGCTGAAAATAACGTGCGGAAAATACCAATTCCCGCGAGCTGCTTGCTGGCAAAGTTTGCCAAGACTAAGCCAAGCACAATCGTAATTGCCGTAACGGCTAAAACATAGACCATCGTCACCGCTAAACTGTTTAAATAGTCGGCCGATGTGAGTAAGTTGATGTAGTTTGCCAAGCCAACAAAGACGGTTGGTTTGCCAACGGTGTTCGTTAAAAATAAACTTAAGTACAGGGTTTTAAGCATCGGGTAAAAGATAAAGACACCGAGGATTAACAACGACGGCCCTAAAAATATCCAGGCGTAATATTTATCCTTGGCATTCAGCCAAAAGTCCGAACGAGATTTGGTGGCCTTCGATGTCTCATCGTTTGAGGCTAAAGGCGTCGTGGAAGAGTGAGTTGCCGGTGATTTAAGCATGAACGACTTCCTCCTTTGATAAGGCAATCCGCTGGCCCTGGTTATTAAAGAACAGCAGGTTGGAACCAATTGTGACCTTAATGGGTTCATACGCCCGAAAACTAACCTGCCCCGAAATAACGGCCCGGATGTTGTCACCGCTATTAAGGGTGGCGTAAACAATGGTTTCATCCCCCAGGAACTCGGTGTTCTTAACCACCGCGTTGGATTCCACGGAATCTGTCCGCGAAACCCGCAACTGATCGGGACGAACACCAACACGTAACTCGGCGACCGGTACCGCCTCGTTCAGGGCAATCTCAATATCATCAGACGCGATCGTGAGAAGATGGTCATTTTCGCTAGACCGCTTAGCCGGCAAAATATTAATTTGTGGGGTGCCAAAGAACTGGGCCACAAATTCGTTGGCCGGGTGCTGGTAAATATCAGACGGCGTCCCAATTTGCTGAACATGTTGATCATTTAACACCATGATGTGGTCAGCCATCGTCATCGCTTCAACCTGATCATGGGTCACGTAAATCAAGGTCAGACCCAGTTTTCGTTGCAGGTTATAAATTTCCTGGCGCATTTTAATTCGCAGTTGGGCATCCAAGTTGGACAGTGGTTCATCCATCAGACAAATTTCGGCATCGCTGGCAACCGCCCGAGCAAGGGCGACTCGTTGGCGTTGCCCACCTGAGAGTTCCCGGGGCTTGCGTTTGCTAAACTCGGTCAGGTTAACCATTTCAAGGGCGTGATCAACCCGATGCTGAATATCGGATTGGTTGAGCTTGCGGGCTTTCAGGCCAAAGGCAACGTTATCCCAAACGGTCTGGAAGGGATACAGCGCGTAATTTTGAAAGACCATCGTTAACTTGCGGGCCTTGGGCGGCAGGTCATTGACCACCTTGTCATTAATTAAGACATCGCCATCGGTAATCGGTGTCAAACCGGCAATCATCCGCAGCAAGGTACTCTTGCCACAGCCGGAAGGCCCAACGATCACGAAGAATTCACCGGTTTGAACATCGGCGGAAACGTCCTTCAACACCTCGGTCTGGGAATCATAATCTTTTCGAACATTTCTCAAAGAAATTGACACATCCACTCACCTCATTCACATATTTTTAGTACGGTTTTATTGTGGCAGGCCAATGTAAAACCTGTGTTGAGGGAGTGTAAAAGGGATGTAAAGATTTAAGGAATTATTGAAGCAGTGTTGTAATGGGTAGACAAAAATCATTTCCGGGCAAAGCACTGACGGCTATTTTAGGCAAAAGAAAAACATCCCCACTAATTTGCAGAGATGTTTCATTCAATATTTAGATTGAAATTAAGCAATCGACCCCGCCTGCACCTTTTCAGCGGCTTCAAAGTCGTTGGTGAAAATGCCGGCAACGTTCTGAGCAAATAGGTGCTTTTGAACTTTAGGATCGTCAACCGTCCAGATGCGTTCCTTAATGTTGCGCATTGGCACATAGTGACTCAAATGCAGACCCACCAAATGCTCGCGGGTCATTAATTCCCGTGGATTCTTGATGTCGTGCTCCGACAAGAAGCAGTATTGCTGGGTTGGGTCAATTTTATAAGCAAGTTTAAGTGAATCCAGATTAAATGAGGAGTAGATGACTGGGTAAACCAAGTCGTAGTTCTTCATCATATCCAGAACAATTTGTTCAATATTGTCGTAATGAATTTCATTGGTCTTAAACTCCAAGTTCAAGTGAACCGGCTGCTTGTTGGCAAGGGCCATCAGTTCCCTTAAAGTTGGCACCTTTTGACCGTCCTTCAAGTGAAATTGACGCAATTCTTTAAATGTATACGAACGAATTGTGCCAGTTCCATTCGTGGTTCGGTCAATTTTTTCGTCATGCATGATAACCGGAACATCGTCCTTGGTTAAATGAACGTCAAATTCCAAGCCGTCAATGCCGTGCTCAATTGCATACTTAAATCCAGCCAGTGAATTTTCTGGGAATTTATGGGGATAGCCGCGGTGACCGAAGATCAATGTTTTGTTTAACATAGTTTTAATTGTTTGCTTCCTTCCAAAAAACAAGCTTTTTAGTTAACAGTTTTCAGGTGTTTTCACACTGTAGCGTCTATCATAGCATCCTTTTTCAGGGTTTCAAGAGATATTCCGCCACTTTTGGGTTACAGTTTGTTTACTTATTATAACAAGCGCCCAAATCTAAATGGTAAATTTCGTCCCGGTTAACTGTTCGCCCAATTGCCACAGCCGATCAGCCGTTTTTTCGTCAACTGCCCACGGCCGAACGCCGAACTTGGAAGAGCTGTCGGCTGGTTCAACATGGCTAATGTTGCAGTCTTCGATAAAGACGCCGCCCAAATCAGCCAATTGGGGACTCGTTGCGGCCCACAGAGTGCTGGCAGCGCCCTGACTGACCGTTTTAAAGTAGTCATATTCCCGTTCATGAGCCAGCTTTGCCTTAATCGAATTACCGGTATTAATCATGTGGGTAAATTCAAGTTGGTTAAGCGCAAATGCGGATGCCTTTTTCAGCGCTTCATTTCCGGTCACATTCCGACTTAGATCAGTTCCCGGAACAATTCCCGGATGAACGGCAAATGCGTGGATATCATCCTTGGCAGCCCGCTTATCCAACGCAACGGCAAATAATGCGTCTGCCGCTTTGGATTGCGCATAGGCGGTGTGGGCATCGTACTTGCGATGATTAAAATTGGGGTCGTCAAAGTCAACGCCGTTCCAACTCTGAGCTCGTGATGACATCACAATGATCCGGGCGTGATTCGCTTGTTTGAGTGCCGGATAGAGGGCGTTAGTTAACTGAAAATGGCCAAGAAAATTAGTCGATAACTGAGACTCATTACCACGCTGATCGCGCTTAAGTGTCGGCATCATCACTCCAGCACTTTCGATCAAGAGATTAAGCGGCCGACCAGACGCCAAAAATCCCTTGGCAAACTTGTTAATAGCGTCGGGATCCATTAAATCCAGCAGTCCCAGTTCAGCGTTCTTTAAATTGTCAATTACCGGCATCGCCTTATCAACTGAACGAGCGGGCACGATCACGTGCGCGCCGGCGTTGGTCAACATTTCGGTCACTTTGAGGCCAATCCCGCTGTAGCCACCGGTCACAATGGCCGTTTTTCCAGTGAGATCAACGCCTTTCATAACCTTTTCAGCAGTGGTACGGTTATTAAATGGACTATTGATTGGCGTTTGTTTTGTCGTTTGAAGCATTAATTGATTACCTCTAATATCTAAATTCTTTTTCTAATTGNGGAAGACGGCAGGCCGTCACTAACGAACGGCTGCTTTAAATCAAATGGAATCGGCCGGTTCAACGTCAGCGTATCAGCGGTGACGTGGCAATCGTAGGCCAAAACGTGAACCCCTCTTCTTTGAGCCTTTGCGATCTCAATGGCGAGGGGTTCAAAAATATCGGTATCAATTGTCATTGCGGTTATATTTTCCATCTGGATAGTAAATAATAGATAGGAGAGGGCCCCTTTGTCAAGAGCTTTCTGCAAAGTTTTCACGTGTTTCAGTCCGCGGGTGGTCGGCGCGTCTGGAAACGCCGCGATTCCGCGGTTCTCCAATGTAACACCTTTCACTTCGAGGAAAAATTGTTTTTCGTGATCGCCAATCCCAGCAAAATCCAACCGTGAATCCAGAAACCGGACTTCTGGGGTGACCTCGGTAATTTGATGAATGCCGGGCAATTGAATGTCATTGGTCTGCAACCCAGCTTTAACGATTTTATTTGGCGCCTGGGAATCAATGTTAATCCAAAACTGGTCGTATTTTTTGGCGGCAACCAGATCATACTGGGTTTTACGCGCCGGATTATCGCTTTTCACCAGGGAGACGGTGACGTTCGGCTGCAGAATTGTGGTTCGGCCGGTGTTTTTAACGTGAACCGTCACAATCTCACCGGTGGCCATCAGACGACAATGGGCGATAAAGCGGTTGGGACGGTCAATGAATCTGGCGAGGTGACTGTTAGGATATTGCATGGCAGGGCTTCCTTAATTTTTTCTCACATCCAAAATGGTTCTTGGAAATTCTAAAACGACAAGCTTATCACTATAATTTTAATGGAATTTCCCCTATGATAAAAGTAAATTAATTATTATTGAACGGGGGAGATAGCATGTACAACTTCTTCAACAGCGTCCGGCAATACGTCTGGCTAAACGGCCTTCTTTATCTCATTTTTGGGTTATTCTTTCTATTTGATCCGCGACAAACCCTCAGCGCCTTCATCTGGTTGTTCGCTGCGTTCTTCGTGATATTTGGCATCATTAACCTGATTGCGTCTTTACGTGTCCATTCCCAAACGGGGATTTACGACGTCGGCCTTTCAATTGGGATCTTTCAATTGATTCTCGCGGTTTTAATTTTAGTGTTCGCTAAACCCCTGATCGCCTTCATCCCAATCATTACTGGAATCACCCTGATCATCTTAGGAATTTCAGAAATTATTGATGCCTTCAGCCGCCGCCAATTCATCAACGTTGTGCCGCTGCCAATGATCATCTATGGCATTATTTTAATTTTAATCGGCATTGTCTTAACATTTAACCCGTTTACAACCGTCTTAGTACTCCTCCAATTCTTTGGCGCGATTCTAATCGTCAACGCAATTATGGATTTCATTGGCATGTGGCGCTGGAAATAATTTTACTAATGATCATCAAAAAACGCGATTCATTAGCAAAAAATGCTAAATGAGTCGCGTTTTTTAACGATTAATGATTATTCCGGATCCGCGAGTGACTTCCCGCTTTCAGTAGTTTTGAACCAGTTAAAGGCATCATCAATGGTTTGATAATCGGTATGAGACAATCTGATCGCCATTGATTTTGCGTTCGCAACCACCTGATCGGCGTGTTTGGCACCCGGAATCACCACGCTGATTAATGGGTTTTGCATGTACCATGCCAAGATAATTTGGGTAATTGTGGCATCGTGAGCCTTCGCAATCGGCCGAATTTGGTCAACGGCCGCAAGTGCATGACTGAACCTGGGTTCCTGAAAATCAGCAATTTGACTACGAATATCGTCGTCAGCAAACGTGACATTTTTGTCGTACTTGCCGGTCAACAACCCCGAAGCCAGCGGAAAGTATGGTACAAAGCTCATGTGGTGGGCCTTCAAGTAGGGCATCATTTCCTTGGCGTTGTCCTGATGAAGCAGGCTAAATTCATCTTCCACGACGTCAACGTAGCCATCGGCATTAGCCTCCTTAATCTGTTCGAGGCTAAAATTCGAAAGACCAATTGCCTTGATTTTCCCCGCTTCCCGCAACTTTTGCAGGGCGCCAACCGCCTCCGCTTTGGGAGTGATCTTATCCGGAAAATGAATATAGTAAATATCCAGATAGTCAGTGCCTAAACGGTTTAAACTGGCCTCAACCTGAGCGGTCAGGAATTCAGGGTCATTATTGATGACTTCCGTGCCAGTGGAAAAATCATGAGCCCCCTTAGTCGCCAGGACAATCTTTGAACGGTCAAACCCCTTCATGGATTGGCCGACGAGTTCTTCAGAGTGCCCCAGACCGTATACATAGGCGGTGTCCAGGAGATTAATGCCGTTATTGAGAGCGGCTTGAACCAAGTCAATTCCGGCTTGATCATCCAAATCCGGGAATAGGTTATAACCCCCAACGGCATTTGTCCCCAACCCAAGAGCAGTGGCGGTGACATCCGTCTTACCAATCGTCGCAGTTGCTGGTATCATAATGATCCTCCTCTAATTGTGAAATGATAAACATTTATACCTAGATTATACCAAATACCGTGTTTCAAGTTTGAGATATTCCCATTAATTTCAGTTATTGGTTAAAGGCCATTAATTGTTGGAGTTGTTACTTTATTCACAATGGTATATACTAAGACTGGTTGTGAAGGGGGAAGCAGGAAGTCGTCACGTTTTCTGATTTGCTTCTTGCCAGACTCTTATCCGATACGTCGTTATTAGGGGATTGGCACGATTAAAGGCTATTTATGATTGACTGCATTTAAAAACCGGTCAGAAACGAATCTTTAGTTTCTGGCCGATTTTTTAGGCTGTTCGGGTCATTTATTCTTTTGATTGGCCTTTGCGGATCTGGGCGGCCAGCTATTTGGAAAAACAACCGGCTGATTACAAAATCTTATTCAACGCCTCACCCTTAACGCTGTGCACTTCTTCAACAACCACCAACGCCTCCGGATCAATACTGGATATCAGAGGAACCACTTCTGCCAGTTGGCGTTTCGTACAAATCAAATAAATCATCGGGTGAGATTCTTGATGGTAATAGCCCTTAGCATTCACTAAGGTAATCCCCTGCTTTAACCGCGCTGACAATTCCGCGGTCACTTCGGTGGTACGACTGGTAATGATCGTGACGGACTTCTTGGCACCAAATCGGGAAAGAAATCCATTCAGCACCACTGCGGCAACGTATAATTCCGCAACGGTTAAGAGCATATTTTGAAATCCAATAATCAATCCGGACGGAATTGCCACAATCAAGTCAAACATCAGCATTGCCGTTCCGGTCATCATCCCAAAATAGCGGTTCATGATCTTGGCTAAAATTGTGCTGCCGGCAGTGGTCCCCTCACCTTGAAAGATGATCCCCATGGCGATTCCCATGAGAACACCACCACCGGCAATTGCTGGAATAATCGATTGAGAGGTGTGGTAAGTAAGCAGTCGCGGAAGTTTCAAAAACACCGAGATCCACAAAACCGCCCATAGTGAGTACCAGACCGTCCGCTTATCAAGTAGTCGAAATCCTACCAGTAAAAGTAAGCCATTTAACACCAAGTTCGTGATGAACGGCGGAATCTGTAAGGCGTAATAACCAACCGCTGTTAATCCGGTTACACCCCCTTCACCGATTTGGTGGGGAATTAAGAAATCATTAATTGCGATGGCGTACACGAAGGCCCCCAAAATAATGAGGCTGCCATTTTTAATATGGGTTAGATTTTTAGATGAAATAAAACTCACCCTTTCGTATCATTTTGATGTCACTAACCATGATTGAAGTTTGTGCGATAACCCTGTCAGTCATTTGGGACAACCAATCTGATTGACATGACATCCTCATGATACATCTAAACCATGCTGCCTAGCCACCAGCCCACTTCAATTGCGATGATGCCGAAAATAATTGTTACTATGTAATAGGTTACTGCGGCAAGCCACCGATTATTTCTGACCAAAACAAATGTATCAGTCGTGAAGGTTGAAAAGGTTGTGAAACCGCCGCATAGTCCGGTTAATAGAAACAGCGCAACGGTTCCGCCGGCTGCCATTCCCGTTAAAAATCCGGCTAGCAAGGCACCAACAACATTGATCACAAACATTGCCCACGGCCATTTCGTCCAATACTGCTTACCGATTAATGTGATCGCATATCGCATCACGGCGCCAATGCCAGCCCCAAAACCAACTGCATAAATCACCATACGCGCTTACCTCGATCCATTAATCTGGCAGCACCGTAACCAAGCAATGCGGTGAAAAAGCCGCCCACTAAATTGAGAATTAAGAATCCGGTTGCGACTAGGGGCTGCTGCATCTGTTGGACAACTAACAGGGCAAACGTTGAAAAGGTTGTAAACGCCCCAACCACCCCGGTTCCAAATCCTAAAATCAGCCAGTTGGGCAGGTCAATGACCAAATCCAGACCGTAAATGTTAAAGGTGAGCAAAAAACATCCCACAATATTCACAACCGTCGTTGCCAATAAGCTGTTCGAATTGACCCAAAGGCCAACTTCATAGCGGCCAATACCACCGATCATGCCGCCAACGAATACCGCCCCAAACTGAAGGACCTTGTACCAATTGACTTTCACAAAACCACTTCCTTTGATGAAAAAACACCTACCCGGATCATCAGGTAGACGTCAGCGGCGCAACAGAATCACGCAGTTTGGCGACTGCCATCGCCAGGTAAATTAATTCTCACTATATCAGAAACCGTGAAAGCGTGCAATTAATTTTCAATTAGCTTTCATCCCTTTCAGAAAAGGCTTAACGAGTGGCTGTGATACACTATTACCAGAAGGGAGGAAACTGACCATCCAAAACACAAAGAAACAACGCTGGATCGGGTTAATTTCCGGACTGATTCTTAACGCGTTTGGAAACGCGTTGACCGTCTCAGCCAACATGGGAAGTGCCGTTTGGACTGCCTCAGCCGTCAATTATAGTCACTGGTTTAACGTTAACATTGGGTTTATATTATTCATCATCGGTTTTTTAAACACCGTTACCAACCAAGTTCTGATTAAACACTGGGATTGGCCGCGGTTCGTGGGGGAAATTTGCTACGTCCTATTCTTCAGCTATTTTGTGAATTTATTTGTCGCCGGTTTTAACGCGGTCGGGATTGGTCACCTGCCAATCATCATGCGGGCAATTTTATCATGCGTTGGCATCATTTTCTTCTGCGTGGCCATTTCGCTTTATCAGCGCGCTAACATCTTAATGCATCCTAACGATGACACCACCAATATTTTGCGATTCTTCTACCTGCACGAAAATGCGGTGGCCGCTCAATTAATCGACTTTATCCCACCGATTGCAGCCATTATCATTGCCTTTGCCGTCACGGGTAATCTGCTCGCCGTCAACGTTGGGACGATTTTTTCAATTCTATTTAATGGCCTGATTATTCAAACGGCTGATAAATTTGTTTGGCCGACGTTGAAGCATAATTTCAAAACTCTGGAACCTAAAAAAGACTGAATTTGAGGTGTCCCCCCAAGCTAAAGTTTTGACTTTAACCTGGGAGGACAGATCAATTTATTCAGTCTTTTTGATTGGTAAAATTAAAATACTATTCCGTCGTCTTACGATCATATCCTGACAACCACAGTACCAGCCAAGAGGTCACAAAGCCAATCGGCCAACTCAGGTTCACGCCGGCCAACGCGATCCCCGCACCGACAAACAAGGCAATGACCGGTTGAATAGCCGTGGTCGTTTTCTGACTGTCATAGAGGTTAGCGACATCCACTTGCTTGTGGCGACGAACATAGTACTCGTTAAGCACAATGGCAGTCATCGGTCCCAAGAATGCCGAGTAAGTTTTAATGAAAATTGTCAGTCCCATGGATGAACTGTCCTGAACCAACAACCACGGAAAACTCAAGCAAGCCAGCAGGGCAACAATCACCAAGGATTTCCGTTCTGAAATATTAAACCAGGCGTTTAACACATACGTCGGTGGAATGATGTTAGCAACTAAATTGGTCGTGATCGTTCCCAGAACGATAAAAATGGACACAATCACCGTTGCCAAATTATTATTAAACAGGATGGCCATCGCGTGAACTGGACTGGAGATCCGGGTAACAACCGCCAACAGTGAGCCTGTCAGGACCGTAATGCCGTATGCCAGAAAGATTGGCAGAAAGTACAATGCCGCCCGCCGCTTATTTGATAATCCAACCTTCAACTCACGTGAATAGTCAGCCGCAGACTCGAAAATCGCGGTGTAGTTCCCGAGAAACGCCACGACAAATCCCCAGAAAGTGACTCCCCAAGTTCCCCTAACGTTGACCATTCGACTTGTAAAGGCGGCGCTACGCTGGGTAATTAAGTAAATCAGCGTTGTCACCAAAAGAATCGCCATAAGCAGGGAAATCCAGGTCGATACCACCTTAATCCAGCGAAAACCGCGAATTGAAATCAGCGTCTGTACAATCAGCAGAATGACGAAGAAAGTCGGCGGATTATCATACCCGGTCGCCAACTTGAAAATTTGGTTGAGGGCCAACCCGCCGGTCCAAGTCTGAAAGCCGTACCAAACAATTGCGGGAATCCCCCGCAATAAACTGGCCAATTTCGATCCTAAGATCCCAAACGTCATTCGCAACTGAATAACGTAAGGTGAACCAGTGTAATAGCCAAAGTGATCATTTAACACGAAAATAACGGTAATAATCGCAATCGCTAAACCGGCAGCCGCCATGGTTTGCAAGAGGTTCATCGTGGCAACCCCGGCAATCACAATCGATGATCCCAGGGTCACATTGCCAATATTGAACCCATCGCCCAGCCACATTGCCATGTACGACAACTGACCAACGTGGCGCTGCGATTCGGTTCGCGGCCTTAGATCAGGTGAAATGGCCAAATCCTTTGACGAATTCATCGCTGCAACACTCCCGAAAACTTCTTAGTCAGCAAGTGCCCACTAGGCTTATCAATAAAGCCATGATCAAGCCGATAAATCACGTGCCCTCGCAGAAGCGTGGTCGTGACCCGATCATTGACTTTAAAGCCTTCATAAGCGCTAATTTTGTTCTTGTAATATAAATCATCAGCCTTAACTGTGTAGGATTGGTTCAGATCCAGCAAGGTAATATCGGCGTCATAGCCAACCTGCAGTCTGCCCTTATTCGCAAGTCCGAACAGTTCAGCTGGTCGCTGGGCGGTTACCTTCACGAATTCCGTTATCGGCAATCCACGTTTGGTGACCGCTTCATCGTAGAACAAATCGACGTTATTCTGACACCCGCTGATGCCGCCCCAAATATCAAAAATATTATTCGTTTGACTCCGTTTCATACTCATTGGGGCCGGTGAGTGGTCAGACCCGATGGTGTCAATTTCACCGTTAAATAGTTTTTTCCAAAGCCCTTTAACGATGGCGGGATCTCGTAAAGCCGGCGAACACTTGGCAAGCGGCCCAATCTTTTCAAATTGATCGCGATCTAGAATCAGATAGTGCGGACAAGTTTCACAAGTGACCTGCAACCCGGCTTCGCGAGCCTTCGTCACTTCGGCTACCGATTCAGGTGTCGATAAATGAACAAAGTGCAGTCGGACATTGGTCTGCTTGGCAAAGTAAATTGCCCGCCGGACCGCTTCAAATTCCACAAATGGTGGCCGTGAATCGACATAATCCTTAATGTCAGTTTTCCCCGCAGCGATTTTTTCGGCAGCCAGCCCATCCGTAATCGCGGCATTTTCCGCGTGGACTAAGATTGGCAATCCTGTCTGGGCAATGGCCTGCATCCCCCTAAACAGCTGGTAATCGTCAACGTTTTTAAAGTCCCCTGGAATGTCTGATCCAGTCGTTGCCATAAAGGTTTTAAATCCCATGGCACCCGCATCAGCCATCTTCTGAATTTCGTCAACGTTTCCCGGAACCAATCCACCATACAGACCGTAATCAACGTAGGATTTGTTTTCAGCAATTTTTGCCTGTCGTTTGAATTCTTTTTCTGTCGTCCGGGCGGGTAACGCATTCAGTGGCATCACCAGCATCGTGGTGGTCCCGCCGGCAGCCAGCGCTTGGGAACCCGTGTGATAATCTTCCCAGTCGCTTCTTCCCGGTTCGTTGATATGAACGTGGGAGTCCACCATTCCTGGTAAAACCATCTGTCCCTTTGCGTCCAGCACCTGATCGCTATGAGCGGCTAAATTGTGGCCGATCGCCGCAATTTTTTCGTCTTGAATCGCCAGATCAGCGTCAATCACCCCGTCCGGTGTCGCAATATGACCATTTGTAATAACCAATGCGTATTCCATAAAAAATCCTTCCTCCAAACAACATCAGAGGAAGGTGACCCACGGAAATGGTTTCCGCGCGTTGTCTTCCTCCGACAGTCCAAACTGTGTCAGGTTCAATGGGTATGATCTCAGCCGCAAGCGGCACCCCAGACATTTGACTTAATCAATCACAATTTACTTTTGAACATCAAAATGCAAAACTGATGACCGTTCAACCAGGGCAAAAATCATCTTAACTAATACGGCCCCGAAGAACAGATCCGAAATCAACCGAACCGAAAACAATGCCAAAATCATTGGAAATGAGTACTTCACGTAACCCAACCGGAATAATTCGTAACCAAAGGCAACGATGGTCGTGGTAACCGCTGAAGTTAACAAACTACCCCAGCCCCAGTTACGGTAACGCCAAAACGCAAACCCAATTTCACTACCAAAGCCCTGAACCAGGCCAGAAATTAATGCGGCGGCGCCAAACGTCCCCCCAAATAAGACTTCGGCAGCGGCTCCCAAGGTTTCACCAACGATTGCGGCACCGGGAACCCGAATGAGGTATGCTGCCAGTGGTCCGGCCATAATCCAAAGACCAAACAGTGCTTCATTGGCGAACGGCCCAATGACAAGGTAAAGCGCGTTATAAATCCAATCAGTTCCCACAAAAATAGCCCCAAACGCAATCGCAATTAACGCGATTAAAATCACATCTTGCAAATGAAATTTCTTCTTCAATGTAACTCTTCCTTTCGTGAATCGATGATTAACATCAACATATTTCAAAAGGGAATCATCTGTGAACCGACAAAAAATCCTTTCCCTGAATAACCAGAGAAAGGATTTCCTTTAAATCGTCATAGCTACATAAAATAGTTACTTGATTATCGTCTTCCTCCGACAGTACGAACTGCATCAGGTTCAATGGGTATATCTCAGCCGCAAGCGGCACCCCAGACAGTATTCGATTTTGACAAGTTAATTATGTCTTAAATAGTGGAGAAAAGCAAGGGGAACGCGATTCTTCGTTCAACTAATCCGATAGACCCCTCCGAACCCGTTTCTGTAATTCGGGCACCACTTCATTTTTAAACCAGCCGTGGCGCTTCATCCACCCATAGTTGAGGGGTGAGGGATGGACGAGGGGAAAATAATCCGGCAGATAATCATCAAAATGCCGCACGGTTTCCGTTAGGTTCTTCCGGCATCGTTTACCCAGGTAATATTTTTGGGCGTACTGCCCGATAAGCAATTTCACCTCAACTTGGGGCATCAACTGCAATAACGGTTTATGCCACTTTTCCGCAAACCCTTTGCGCGGCGGCAGATCCCCGTGAGCCCCCTTACCGGGATAATAAAAGTCCAGCGGCATGACGGCGATCTTGCCAGCGTGGTAAAATTCAGCCTTTGTAACGCCCATCCACTCCCGAAGCCGATCGCCACTCGGATCATTCCAGAAAACCATCGATTCCTGAGCTTTCCGGCTGGGTGCCTGACTAATAATGAGAATTTTAGCGGTGGGCTCAATATGATAGAGCGGCTGAATCCCATGTTTAGTAAAGATTTCGTTCTGGGGGTCAGCCTGAATTGCCGCAAAAATGTCATCGCTGATTGCCATATCGTTTCCTTTCCAATCAAACCCAGCGTTCATTTATGATACGGACTGCCCTCATTAATCATGAAGGCTCGGTAAATCTGTTCTGTCAGAACCAATCGCATGAGTTGGTGGGGAAGCGTAAATTTCCCAAACGAAATCTGGGTGTCGGCGCGATCCAATACGTGCTTGGATAGTCCTAGCGACCCCCCGATCACAAACGTAATGTCTGAATGACCATAGGTTGTTAAATCAGCAATTTCCTTGGCAAACTGCTCAGACGATCGCTCATTTCCCAGGATCGCAAGGGCGTAAACATACTCGCGATCCTTAATTTTATCGAGAATTCGCGAACCTTCCTTATCCATCACCTCATCCATTTCAGCCTGACTCAATGACTCAGGGGCTTTCTCATCCGGAACCTCGACAATCTGGAACTTACAAAACCGCGATAACCGCTTCGCGTATTCCGCAATTCCCTGTTTAAAATACTTTTCCTTTAATTTTCCCACGACAACTAGCTTAATATTCACTGACTAAATCTCCTCATGATGGTTTGCTGTGTAAAAAGGGCGGGTTATAAACAAGTTATCAACATAGTTATCCACAGGTTGATAACTTTTCCTGTGGATTAGTGCCCCCGCATTTTTTTGAAATATGTCAAGCCTGATTTTAGTTATCCACAAAACTGTGGACAACACGTGTTCGCAAATTACATTCGTAAACCCTATTATATCAGCCTTTTATGAGCCGAACAAATCTAATTTTTTATTGAAAAAAAGTTATCCCCAGCCTCTGTGGATAACTTTTGCGTTTTGTCGATAACTTTCAAACGTTCATTTACCAGTATTTCACTTCTGGCCTGTGGACTATCCACAGGTTTATCCACAGGTTCTTTGTGGACAAAATTGATTGTTTTTTGTTACTACTGAATTTTCTATCAAATCATCTAGTAGAAGTTCGGTTTTTTGACCAAGTTCACCCTTAAATCACTGATTTAACCCACTGACTGTTCGGAAACCCAACGGTCAATTGTAAAAATAATCATAAATTGTTCGATTACCAAGTAATTAAACAAATAAACCCGATGATGAATCAAGTTCACCACCGGGTCTAATCGTTATTTCGTTGCTTCGCTTAACACTTTATTCGTTGCTTTTTGACTTAACGTAATCGTGCCAGTCTTCTTAGTTCCCTTCTGATAATAGGTAACTGAGATCTTATCGCCAATCTGGTGTTTATATAAGATATCTCGCAACTGGCTCTGCTGAGTAATCTTCGTGCCATCTAATTCGGTGATCACATCATACTTCTTCAAACCGGCCTTTTGAGCTGGCGAACCAGCATTCACCTTAAGAACCACTGCCCCTTGAGTAACGCTCTTCGGCAGTTTCAAAATTGATTGCTGCTGGTCTTCGGAAACGTTGGAAAGATCTGTATAGCCAATTCCAAGCGCTGGGCGAGTAACCTGACCATTCTTGATGAGTTGGTTAATAATCGTCACAACTTCGTTACTTGGAATTGCAAAGCCCATTCCTTCAACACTTGTTCCCTGTTGATCCTGAGCCAGCTTCATGGAGTTAATGCCGACCACTTGACCGGCAAAATTAATCAATGGGCCACCAGAATTTCCGGGGTTAATGGCCGCGTCAGTTTGAATAACGGTTGCGTTACCAACTTGAGCTCCAGACTCAGAGGTTTGCGGTACTTCCCGCTTCTTAGCAGAAATAATGCCTTGGGTAACGGAAGTCGCGTACTGCGAACCAAGTGGTGATCCAATTGCCAGCACTGGTTCGGCAACCTTGATGTTATCAGAATCGCCAAACTCGGCAACGCTCTTTACCTTATTGGAAGTAATTTTCAAAACAGCCAAATCAGTTACTGAATCTTTACCGACAACCTTCGCGGAAGCCTTTGACCCATCACTGAGAATAATTTCCAGCGCATTGGCACCAGAGACCACGTGGTTGTTCGTCACGATATAAGCGGTGTTGCCGCTCTTCTTATAAATGACCCCGGAACCCTCACTGGAAGCTTCCAGCTCACCACTCTTGGAGTTTGAACTGCTCGATGAACGTCCCTGGATCTGGCCAAGAATTCCGGCCAAACTGTCATCACTTGAACTTTCCCGCTGTAAGTTAATAACGGAAACAACGGAATTTTTAGTTGCGTTAAAGGCTTTTTCGGCCTGCGTGTTGAGGTTCACTTTAACATTACTGATCTTGGTATTGCCGTTCTTGTTCGTGGAAACGAGCGACGTGCCGGTTCCGTTATCATTGCTGCTATTAAAGTATGACATCCCACCATACGTAATACCGCCGCCCAGTGCGCCAGCGACAAGTGCGGTGACAATAATTTTTCCAAAACCATTATTTTGTGCCATTGGTGTTCCCCCTTCTCTTTCTTATTGTTATTTTATCCTATTTTCTTGAAAAAAGTGTGACCACAAAGTTATAAAATTCTAAAGGAAATCTAAATAATCATTAAAGGCGAAGCAGTTTCCGGTTCAGTATCGTACAACTTAAAGTCCGAACCGACGCCTAAATCATGGTCAGCAAGAATTGAAGCAACGGTTAAATGACACAGCGACTTCATATTATTGTGCTGGCTCCGATGTCCCAAAAAGACTTTCTTGGTGCGGTGGCCGATAACATCCAACATCGTATTGGCACCGTCCTCGTTGGACAAATGCCCCTGATCACCAAGAATCCGTTGTTTTAACGGCCACGAATACTCACCATTCTCAAGCATTTCAATGTCGTGATTACACTCTAACAGATAGCCATCAGCGTCCTTAATGACGCCTTCCATGCGATCAGAAACGTAACCGGTATCTGTGAGGACCACAAATGACTTGTTGTTATGATGAAACACGTAAAATTGCGGCTCCGCTGCGTCATGCGACACTGAAAAGCTTTCAATATCCAAATCGCCGAAGTCCATTACCGTATCTGGCGGGAAAATATTGATTTCATCTTCGGGAACCTTACCAATTCGCGAACGCATTGCGTCCCAAGTTCCCTGATTCGCGTATACGTTCAGGTTATATTTCCGGGCTAAAACGCCAACGCTTTGGCGATGATCGGAATGTTCATGGGTCACCAACAACGAATCAACGTCGTTAATGTCCCGGCCAATCGATTTCATTAGATTGGCAATTTTCTTGCCGCTTAACCCAGCATCCAATAAGACCTTATGTTGCGGTGTCTCGATATATGTAACGTTGCCAGTACTTCCGCTGGCCAGCACGCTAATTTTCATATCGTCAGTTTCCATAGTGCTTCTTCTTTCCAACATTAATTATCTCCAGATATACTTTGTGCGTTCTTCAAGTTTTCATTTGTTTCTTTAATAATGCCACCGGTAAATGCATTAATCTTCTTCAACTGTACCTGAGGCGAGTTTTGCGGCTTAATCGCAATGACCCAGGTTGGAATAAAGACCCGGTCTGTATCAATCGATAACAGCTTCGTGTACGCTAATTTCGACCAGACAACCTTGGTATTATTAGGAATTTCGTTGTATTGGTATAACCATATTAAAGCACGAGTTTCCGAAATTGTCTCGGATTTTTCTCGTAAGCTCTTAACATCCTGCAAATAGGATTGGGTGTAACTCACAATCTGGTGGTTCGCATTCAGGTTAAACCGGACCTGCGCCTCGGTGGAATAAATCAACCCATTCATAGCCTTCTGGACGAATACAATGCTCTTAGCAGTTGATAAATCCTTGCTGTAGGCGTATTGATCGCCATAGAGGACAAAGGTAGGATTATCCATTAATTTGGCAATGGACGACTGTGGGTTGTTCTGACTAACCGTCACGGGTTCCTTAAACTCGCTATCCAGTTCGTGGCCAACGTAGTGGGGAGTCTGGTTTAATAATTGGCCCATCTGACTGCGTAACGTATCGTTTTGGGTACCAGATAGGTAGTAGGCAAAACTGGTCTTATTTGAGAGGCTGCCAACGTTAATCTGATCGTCCTTCATTTCTTTGACGATCTTGGAATCCGAATCGCCCTGAGAAACGTTCTCGGTTTGCATGCTCATATTCTGTTCAAACATTCCAAACAGAAAAATATCAATGGCGATAAATGTTACCAGGAAAATGATCTCAATTCGTTTAAAGTTCACGCGACTCCCCTCCTTTCACATTAGTATTGGTTAATCATTAAGGAGTAACTGCGCCAGTGTCCCTGATAGTTAACGTACCAGTCAGGAATTAGGTTAATCAGCAATTGAGACGACTTATCCCGCCGCCAACCATATCCTAATTGCAGCTGTTTAATGGCTTTCTGTTGGTATCCGTGAGCAACTAGGCGGCGAATCACGGTTTCAGTCGCCGGAAGCGTCCGGTAGCTTTGATCAGTTGGAATTGGCACTTCCGGATTATCCAGCGTAAATTTCAATCGCTTTGCACTGGAGTTGAGGATTTGCGATGAAATCGTGCCAAATCCATTTTGGCGGAAAATTGGAAATCCTTCAACAAACGTCCGGTACATCACCGTTCTGGTGCTGGTATCGTAGTTGAAGAACCGCACACTGTCCAGCGATAACCCCAAGTCAACTAACTGGTTGTACGAATCATTCAGCACGGAAGTCACGTTTCGCTGATCCTTATTTGTTCTGAAATCAGAGAACGTTCCCATTCTGGTTTTCGAATCAAACGCCAACTGTAAATTATTTTGTTCGCTGTAAGTGACTAAATTCTTCCGGCGCTTAACCGTTGTGCTGCTTTGCGATTCACGATTATTTAACAATCGACTGACGTAATAGTCTTCAGATTGGCGATCAATCAAATACTTGTAGGGCTGAAGCTGAAGCTGATTTCTCACGTAAACCATTGGCCGCCCATTTAACAACTGAATGGAAGCCGGCACCCGCCGAAAATTCATCTTAAGCACGTCGTTTAAGGCCTTGAGACTGTGCTTCTTCACATTGACCTGATAAACGGCAAAGTTTTGATCGTTCAACAAATACAGCTTCGAGGAATCATCGGTTGGCAAGACAATTCTCGTCACCGAATGGTTTGGAAGCTTTTTGAATTTCTTATTTGTAATCTCATTAACAATTTTCATCGAAACCGGACTGCCATAACTCAACATGATTGAGTTTGGCCGGTTTGCGATTTGGAAATACTTATCTTCAGACTTGGTGCTTAATGTTTTTAAACTCACGTTTTGGTACCCGCGCATTGTTTTTTGAACTTCAGCAACCGAATTGGCCAAGCGATTCACCAAAATCACTTGGTTACCCGACTCGTCAGTGTGAATTGCCTGTGTCGGCGAATAAACGTACCGTTTAGGCTTCGTAACCGCTTGTGTTTGGGTTGTTTGGGTGGAATTTTGCCGGTTTTTATAGTTCGCTGGATTCGTCCAAATCACCACCGAGAGCGTCAGACTTACGATAACGGCGATGGTCAGCGCGATTGGTATGATATATTTACTAAACCTCATCCCATAAGTCCTCCTCTCCTAACGGCTCATAAGGCAGGGCAATGTAAAAGGTGGAACCCTTCCCCTCAACACTTTCGGCCCATAATTGACCGTGAAGGGCTTCAACGACTTCCTTGGAAATTGCCAGACCGAGACCACTACCGCCCTGTTGCCGTGAACGGGCCTTATCAACCCGATAGAACCGGTCAAAGATGTGGGGAATGTCCTTACGCGGAATTCCCAATCCCTGGTCACTGATGCTTAAAATGACCTTATTTCGGGTTTCGTACAGGCGGCAGGTGATCACACCGCCATCTGGAGAATATTTAATCGCGTTATTCATTAAATTATCGAGCACCTGGGTGAAGCGGTCGGTGTCCAAATCGACCCACAGATCGCGTTTCGTGAAGTAGCGCTTAATGGTGTACATTTTGGCGGGGTGTTCATCTTTCTTCAGGATCATATCAAATCGATTGAGAACATAGTTAAACAGTTCATTGATATTGACCAGTTCGACATCCATCTTCTGGGTACCGGAATCCATTCGCGACAGTGTCAGCAAATCGTTGATCATTCGGATCATTCGGTCGGTTTCATCCTGAGTCACTTTTAAGAACTTAGGCGCCAACTTCGGATCTTTCCAGGCCCCGTCGTGCAAAGCTTCAATATAGGAACGCACACTGGTTAGCGGTGTCCGCAACTCATGAGAAACGTTGGAAACGAACTGTTTACGATCAGCATCAATTCGCTGTTGTTCGGTAATATCCCGCAGAACGCAAACCAGGCCGCTAATAAAGCCGGATTCCCGTTGAATGAGAGAAAAATGGGCGTGCAAAATCAGACTGTGATCATCACTTGAAAAATCCAAAATCAATTCATCTGGTTTTTCAAGCAAATCACGCAGACTATAGTCTTTGCGAATATCTAACACGTCTAAAATCGATTTGCCCATTGCCTGGTTTTCGTCCATGTCCAGAAAACTAGCCGCCGTTTCGTTAATGATAATCACGTTTCCGCGCCGATCGGTTGCCAAAACCCCGTCAGTCATATTAGCTAAAACGGAATCCAAACGGCGTCGCTCTGATTCAGTGGACTCGTGAGATTCCTCAACTCTGACAGACAGGTTATTAACCGCACTGGCTAACTGGCCCAATTCATCGTTTCCATAAACGTGAACCTGGCCGGAATAGTCCCCACGGGCAATTCGCATGGTTTGCTTTTTCATTTCTTCAATTGGCCGGGTAATCGCCCTGGAAATCACAATCGAAATCAAGAGCCCCAAAATAATCGCAATTGAAGCCGCAAACAGGTAAATGACGGTGATACTATTAATATTTTGATAGACGGGATCCAGATTTGCCTTGGTATAAATGACGCCAACCAGGGTACTGTTATTCCCAGAACTCTTAATTAGGGGCGATACCAGCGTATAGTAACGGGTATTACTCGACGAATCATAGGTGTTCTTTTCGACTTTATGCCCACTGTAAATCACGTTTTTAACGTCATTATCAGTTGTTTTTTGACCCACAACGGCCTGATTATTAACCTGATTGGTTCCACGAATGGTCCCTTTGTTATCAATAACCTGAATTTGGGCCGTATTGCCAGTATCGGAATCGTTCAAAATCGTTTTAATCCGGCGATTTGCCAGGGTTTTATTTGACCGGTTCAGTTCAGTTGTCAGTGAGTTTTTCACGTAAGACTGCAGCTGAACCTGATTGGTGAAAGCTGAGAGGTTTTGGTGTTCCAATTGCCTCACAAATACCGCCCCAACGATTTCCAACGTCAGCAGCAGTACGAGGGCGAAAACCAGCGCTATTTTAAACTTGATTGATTGGTAAAATTTGATTCGGTTATTCACAACCAGTTAATACCCCTTACATTCTTAGCATTTTTAATTACTGCTGATCACTTTCAGGATTTCTCAAGTAGTAGCCGACCCCACGACGGGTGACCAGCCAAGTTGGGTGACTTGGGCTATCCTCAACCTTTTCACGCAAGCGCCGGACCGTGACATCAACGGTCCGAACATCGCCGAAGTAGTCATATCCCCAAACGGTTTGTAAAAGGTGTTCCCGAGTCATCACTTGGCCGATGTGCTGGGCCAAATAATGAAGCAGTTCAAATTCTCGGTGGGTTAATTCAATGTTCTCACCACGCTTGGACACTGAGTATGCCTCGGGATGAATAACCAGGTCACCGATCTTGATGTCCTTATTTTCATCACCTTCATTGGTATTACCACTGGAAGTGCCCTGACGGCGCAGATTAGCTTTAACTCGGGCAACCAATTCACGATTTGAAAACGGCTTGGTAACGTAATCATCGGCACCCAATTCAAGCCCCAGAACCTTATCAAGTTCAGAGTCCTTAGCGGTTACCATGATAATTGGGGTATCCTTTGTTTTCCGAACTTCTCGAGCAACCTCGAGACCATCAATTTTAGGTAACATCAGATCCAAAATGATGAGATCTGGATCAACTTCATTTACTTGTTTAATTGCTTCTTCGCCATCATAGGCAACGAAGACTTCATAACCTTCTTTAGTAAGATTAAATTTCTCTATGTCGACGATCGGTTTTTCATCGTCTACAACCAATATCTTTTTAGCCATTCAAGTATCTCCTAACATGGATTTTAATATTGTTTTTGTTTCAAAAATTTACACACATCAACACGATATTATTATAACACAGTGTGTGAATCCGCCCGGGACAGTCTGAAAGCTAAGAAAGCTTCACCAAAATCGCGGGTTTCGATTTGGGGGAAGGTTACTTAGCTGCAGGACTGTGGGCGGGTGAACATAATTTGTCAGTCCGTCCCAACCCAACCGAAAAATGAGACCCTCTTCTCGGCCACCGAGAATTTTTCGAATTCTGGTTGCAAAATTTTTTCCCACATGGTATTATATTTAAGTCGGTTAGATGATATGGGCAGTTAGCTCAGTTGGTAGAGCAACGGACTCTTAATCCGTGGGTCCAGGGTTCGAGCCCCTGACTGCCCACTATATTACATAAACCACTAAATAACAATCATGCTGCTTAATAGGCCGTGGTTGTTATTTTTTTCGTGAAAATAAGTTTCCACGCGGATTCACAATAGACCCAGTTCGAAAACTGATGGCTGGTCCATCGGCCTTTCAAACTGGGTCTATTTTTGCAATTATTTGCCTGATTTAGTTACTTACTGCCCTCTTGCGCATACGAAATCGATGAAAATTTATTATACGATTTCACAAATAACAATTTAACCGTTCCTCGGGGGCCCGATCGGTTCTTTTCGATAATGACTTCAACTTCGCCGACATCATTCTCATCATCAGCACCCTGATTGTCATCATCGTCATCGCCGTCTTCATCCCGATAATAGTCATCTCGATAAAGGAAGGCCACAATATCGGCATCCTGCTCAATTGAACCGGATTCCCGAATATCTGACAGCACCGGCCGCTTGTCCTGACGCTGCTCAACGCCCCGCGACAGCTGCGACAGCGAAATAACCGGCACATGAAGCTCTTTAGCAAGCTTTTTAAGCTGTCGTGAAATATAAGAAACTTCCTGTTGCCGGTTTTCCTGATGACCGCCTTCAATTAACTGAAGGTAATCAATCACGATCAATCCCAAGTTACCGGATTCCTTGGCTAACCGTCGGCACTTAGCCCGAATTTCAGACATCTTAATGCCCGCAGTATCGTCAATGAAAACATTGGCGCGGGACAGACTGCCCATGGCAACAACCAAATTCTGCCACTCATCTTCAGTTAATTGACCGGTTCGCAAGTGGTTAGCATTGATACTGCCTTCCGAACAAAGCATCCGGTCAACCAATGATTCAGCACTCATTTCCAAACTAAAAATGGCAACGGTCTTGTCAGTTTTTGTCCCGACGTTCTGGGCCAAGTTCAAAGCAAACGCCGTTTTACCAACGGCAGGCCGGGCAGCCAAAATGACCAGTTCGTCTTCATGCAACCCGGTCGTGATCTTATCCAGCTCCGGATAACCGGTAGAAAGTCCGGTAACCGTTTCGCCTTCCTGTGACAGCTCATCAATCTTATTGAACGCAGTGTTTAAAACATCCTTAATTGGCTTGAAACCAGATTGGTTCCGGTCTTCGGCAACGTTCATAATATCCCGTTCAGCGTTGTCCAGTACCGTTGTGACATCGTCATCGGTATTATAACTGTCTGTAACGATGTTTGTGGCGGTTTGGATGAGTCGCCGAAGGATTGCCTTATCCTTGACGATCTTGGCGTAATACGTCACGTTAGCGGCCGTTGGCACGGCATTGGCCAACTCGGCAATGTATTGATAGCCGCCAACATTTTCTAAATTATTTTGATTCTTCAGCGCATCCGTTACCGTAATGCCATCCACGGCCTGGTCATTATCGTTTAATTCAACCATTGCCTGGAACACAATTTGGTTGGCACGCTTGTAAAAATCATCCGGATCAAGGTATTCCATCGCATCAATCAAGGCGTCGGTACTCAGAAAAATTGATCCAAGAACCGCTTTTTCAGCCTCAACGTTCTGTGGTGGCACCTGATTCATTACATCATTGTTCATTAATTGGTCACCATTTTATTCTTAAAACTAGGTTTAGCATCATCCAAAATTGAATCAAACATCTACAAAAAGAGACCGGACACAAAATACGACAAATCCTTTGCCTCCAGCCTACTGACTTCACTATCTCTAATCCTGATTGAGCAGGTTCCAGCATTGTTGGCATTTTCATTAACCAACCCGTGCGAACCGTAACACTACTTTTCTGAAACGTGAACCCGAATTCGGGCACTAACTTCAGTATGCAGTTTCACCGGAACATTCGTGTAACCGGCAACTTTAATTGGTTCATTCAGCTCAATCTTTCGTTTGTCGATCTTAATGCCATACTGCTTTTCAAGCGCAGAGGCGATCTGCTTACTTGGAATTGATCCAAACAAGCGCCCATCAGTCCCAGCTTTAGCCGTCAGTTCAACAACGGTCTTGTCGTCCTCAAGCTTCGTCTTGACGGCTTTGGCCTCGTCAACCTCTTCTTCTTCACGTTTCTTTTCGGCGCGCTGCTGGCCCTTTAACTGGCTCATTGCTTGCCGAGTCGCTGCCTTGGCCTTGCCATTTTTAATTAGAAAGTTTTGAGCATAGCCATCGGGAACTTCTTTAACTTCGCCACGTTTACCTTTACCACGGACGTCTTCCAGAAAAATTATTTTCACAACAGATCACTCCTACTATCCTCAAAATTTATTTTCTCTTTACTCATTATCATCGATATAGTCAATCGTTTCAAGCAGTAATTGCTTAACTTCCTCAATCGACTTGTCCTTAAGCTGCGTTGCCCCACTGGAAAGGTGACCGCCGCCTCCCATACGTTCCATAATGATTTGAACGTTAATCGATCCGGTACTGCGGGCCGAAACCCCAATCTGTCCATCGGCGCGTTTGGTAATAATAAATGACGCGTCAACTCCCGACATTGTCAGCAATGAGTCACAGGCTTGCGCTGCCGTAACCGGATCATAAACCCGATCATCTTCGCCCACAATAAGCGCCATATCCTTATGGAAGAACTCAACCATCGAAATCAAATGGTTCCGCTGGAGATAATTATCGATATTTTCCTTCATTAGTTGTTGCATCTCAGTTGAGTCAGCTCCTGCAGAACGCAGATAACTGGCAGCGTCAAATGTCCGCGTACCGGTTCGCATTGAGAATGACTGGGTATCAATGAAGATCCCCGTCAGCATAGCCGTCGCTTCAATCCGGTTAATTGGTTCCTCTTCATGCGGCTGATACTCAAACATTTCAGTAATCAACTCACAAGTTGAAGAGGCGTAGGGTTCAATATATACCAACATTGGGTTTTCGGGAAATTCTTCGCCACGCCGGTGATGATCGATAATGACGACTTTTTGGGTCATCCGGTTATATAGATCAGTGGAAATACTAATTGATGGTTTGGAATGATCCACCATGATCAATAAACTGTTATCGGTTACTTTGGAAAGTGCCTCCGATGGCGTAATAATCGCATCACTAATTTCCGGATATTTCTTAGCCGCTTCCAGCAGCCGTTGAATATCCGAATGAACCTGTTCCTTATCCAGCACAATCCAGCATTTCTTGTTATTCATCTGGGCAATCCGGCGAATCCCCATGCAGGCTCCCAATGAATCCATATCTGGTCGGGTGTGCCCCTGAACGAAAATCTGGTCGGCATCCCCCATCAGTTCATTTAACGCTTGGGAGATCATCCGAGCCCGCACCCGAGTCCGCTTCTCCATTGGGTTGGTTTTACCGCCATAAAAACGCGCGGTACCATCCAAAGACTTCACAACAACCTGATCGCCACCTCGGCCAAGCGCTAGATCCAGATTGCTTTGGGCCTGGTCAGCCAAACTATTCAAATCATCTTCGCCATAAGAAATCCCAATACTCAGTGTCAATGGGAAGTTCTGTTTCGACGTACTCTCACGAACAATATCAAGAATGTTAAATTTATCATTTTCGATTGCCGCTAATGATTTGGCGTAGGCCAACAGGAAGAAGTGGTCATCATCAATCTGCTTGAGATACATCCCATACTTCTTGGACCAGGTTGCCAGTTCGTTGGTGACATAGTTACTCAAATTAGAGATTTCCTGATCGGTCATTGATTGGGTAATTTCATCATAATTATCCAGGAAAATTTGGCCAACAGAAATCTGCTCGTCTTCATAACGTTCCTCCAAATTAGCGTACCGGGTAATATCCAGTAGGTAAACGGAGTTGTACTCGCTCTGCACTAACATCGTGAATTTGTGGTCTCGCCAAGTGACCGTGTGAAATTCGTCTGATTCACCATACTTCATAATCAACTGCTGCAGATCGTGATCAACATCCTCAATGCGCTTGCCCAAAATATTTTCATCCTTAAAATACTTGGTCAAGAAGGGGTTGGTCCACTCAATGACGTTTTGATCATTTAAAATCATCACCCCAATGGGCATCTCCAGCAGGGTTTCCTGCTCACCACGATGAATTCGGTATGATAAGTCAGAAATGTAGCGGTTGGTATCCGAACTCATTTCATTCATCATGACAATGGTGTAAATTAAACCAACCACACTGATGATGATCAGCGCAATTGACGCGAAAATATTATATAAAAATGAAATCACAATCCCATAAATCACAATAAGCGCAATAAACATCATAATGCGACGTAACCGTCGATTATGAACAAACGGTGGCAATTCACCGCTTCGATTTGTAAACCAATTTTTCATCTTTTATCCTCTTGAATGTTTAAGCTTAATAGTTTTATTCTAACATAAAATAAAGATTAAATTTTTCTGAAGAATTTGTAAAGCATTGAAAAATGGGTTTCAAAACCGTAACCAAATCAAAAATTCTTCGAAAGCAAAAAAAGACCTGAACAAAACCGAAGTTTCATTCAGACCTCCCATACTATTAGTCTTCAGATACAAATGGCATTAAGCCCATGATCCGTGCACGTTTAATAGCAATTGTTAAGCTACGTTGATGTTTAGCGCTCGTTCCAGTAACTCGACGAGGAAGAATCTTTCCCCGTTCTGAAACAAACCGCTTCAACAAATCAATATCTTTGTAATCAATATATTCAATGTGGTTAGCGGCGATAAAGTCAACCTTGCGGCGACGACGGCCACCACGTCTTTGTTGAGCCATATTAGTTCCTCCTCATGATAGTTTGTTTACCATTTCTAGAATGGTAAATCATCATCGGAAATATCAATTGAATCCCCAGAATTAGCAAATGGATCATTAGAATTATTCTGCTGACCACCATTGCCATTGTTATTATTGTTGGCGTTATTGCCACCATTATTATTAGGATTTGGGTTCGAATTATTACTATTCGTATTATCGAACGGATTGTTATTTCCGTTATTCTGTTGAGGAGCATTGCCACCCTGCTGATTGTTTGAGTTGTTCCGTGCGGAACGTGGCTCAAGCAACGCAAAGTTATCGACAACCACTTCAGTCACATAAACCCGTTGTCCCTGTTGATTTTCATAATTTCGGGTTTGGATACGCCCATCAATTCCAACAAGAGACCCCTTGTGAACGAAGTTGGCAAGATTTTCAGCGGATTTTCGCCAGATTACGCAGTTAATGAAATCAGCCTCTCGTTCGCCCTGCTGATTGGTAAAGTTCCGATCAACAGCAAGTGTAAACGAACCGACGGCGGTTCCGCTCTGTGTGTATCGTAGATCGACATCGCGGGTTAGGCGTCCCGTTAGAACTGCACGATTAAGCATGCTGAATTGCTCCCCTCATATTAGAATGATTTATTAGTCATCGCGAACAACGATCATGTGACGTAAAATGTCATCATTGATCTTTGAAAGCCGATCGAATTCGTTCAAAGCCGTATCAGTGTCACTCGTTAAAGTGATAACGTGATAGGTTCCTTCATTGAATCCGCCAATTTCGTATGCGAAACGGCGTTTTGACCAGTCTTTTGAATCGAGAATCTTAGCACCATTGTCAGTAACGATCTTGTCGAATCGTTCGATAAGTGAAGATTTAGCATCTTCTTCGATATCTGGACGGATGATGTAAGTGATTTCGTATTTCTTTTCTTCCATGATTGCACCTCCTTGTGGACTTATGGCCCTCTACCCGAGAGCAAGGAGAGTTTCTGTTTTTACTCAGATACTCACAAATAAGTATAATACCATGTTTCCAATCAAATATCAATATGCCTAATACGATTTACGATACACTCATTATATACGCAAATGGGCGCGGACTTTCTTCAAAAATAAGATCTACACAAAAAAATCGGCACCCCAATATCAATAAAGGTGTCGATTTGTTTGTTATGGTTACTTTGTCGCGAAATTAGTACTTAATGTTGAGTAGGTTTGTCTTCTTAACGTCAGCAATCGTCTTAGTTCCTGCTAACTGCATAATAATCTTCAATTCGTCACCGAGATGTTCAAAGACTGATTGAACACCCTGAGCACCACCAAGTGCCAAACCGTAAATTGCTGGTCGGCCAAGAGCGACTAAATCAGCGCCGGATGCCAATGCTTTGAAGACATCTGAACCGCGGCGAACGCCAGAATCAAAGATGATTGGGACCCGCCCGTTAACGGCTTTGGCAACATCTTCCAAAACGTCAAATGAAGCTGGGCCACCGTTCAATTGACGGCCACCATGGTTGGATACGTAAACCCCAGCTGCGCCGGCGCCAATTGCATAGAGGGCATCCTCAGGAGACTCGATTCCCTTAACGATTACTGGGAGATCGGTGTAATCAGCAATTCGTTTAACATCATCTGGGCCAATCTTTTGGGCAGCTGATGCGTAAATTTCTGCAATTCCCTTGCCCTTGCCGTCGCCTTCACTAAACTTCGTCAGGTTTGCCATTGGAATTGGGAACTGGAAGTTGTTAATAATGTCAGCTTCCCGGTAACCATCGACGGTCGCATCAACCGTCAAAATGATCCCCTTAACGCCAGCCTTCTTAGCTTCATCTAGGAGTGACTCATTGAATGTCCAGTCCTTGCTCATATAGAGTTGGAAGAATTGCGGGGCACCGTTACCCGCAGCTGACGTGTCTGAAATCGATGTTGATGAATAGGTACTCTGGGCCATTAAGCCGCCAGCTGCAGCAACGCCACGGGCAGTGTCCTTTTCGCCTTCAACATGGGCAAGTCCCTGAGCGGCAGTTGGAGCCATCATGATGGGTGTCTTTAGCGGCAAGCCGAAGACGTTAGTATCGAGTTCAGGTTTCTCAATGTTGCTCAATGCGCGCGGCACGATTTGTTTGTGGGTAAATGCTTGGCGATTAGCTCGCAGTGTCCATTCATCTTCGGATCCGCCAACAATGTAGCCAAATCCGCCGGTTGGAATGATTTGCTTAGCCTTTTCTTCAAGCTCAGGTAAGTTTAAAATATCAAGTTTCTTTTCGTTTTCGTTTTGTTTGTAGCCATTTACAATTGCCATAATTTAAAAGCCTCCAAAGTTAAAATCGAATTTATAACCTTAGCGTAACACTTACAAAAAGTAAGTCAAACATTTAGACTATTTTTTTACCCACCAAAAAAACGAAAAACCCCATACCGGATTTTCCGTTTCATTATCTTCTTAAGTTTAATTATCTTGGTCATCTGAATCGTCATTCTCGGTGTTTTGCGAATGATCCTCAGAGGTTTGTGAATCAGAATTATCAGTGGCATCCGACTTTGACTCGTCGTCGGCCGCTTCATCATCCTGTTTCTCAACTTTTGCCATGGTTGACACCTTGGCGTCATCATCAATCTTGATTAAATGAACACCCAGCGTCGATCGACCAGTTTGAGAAACATCCTCGATGCCAAACCGAATCATAACCCCTTTGTCAGTGATGAGCATAATATCTTCATCACCATTAACGGTGGTTAATCCGGCAAGCGGCCCGTTCTTCTTCGTCACATTGGCAGTCTTAACACCCTTACCGCCACGACCCTTAATGGGATATTCGTCGGCGGGCGTCTGTTTACCAAAGCCCTTCTCGGAAATGATAAAGACCTTACTGTCCGGATTCAAAACGTCAGCGCCAACAACGTAATCGTTGTCTCGCAGGCGAATCCCCCGAACACCAGTAGCTGAACGGCCCATGGAACGAACGTCACTGGCCTTAAAACTCATTGCGTAACCCAAGTGAGTCCCAATAATAATGTTTTGATCCTTGTTAATGATCAACGCATTAATCAACTGGTCCTTATCTTTCAGGTGAATGGCAATCAGACCATTGCTGCGAATGTTGGCAAAATCCGAAACCGGCGTGCGTTTGACCGTTCCGTCCAACGTGACAAATAACAGGTCCTTTTGAATGTCCTGCTTTCGATCCGACACGTTGATGACCGCTTCAATCTTTTCACCAGAGTTAATGTTCAACAGGTTAACAATCGGAATTCCCTTGGCTGAACGACCGTATTCCGGAATCTCATATCCCTTCATCCGGTAAACTTTCCCGGCATCGGTAAAGAATAACAGCACGTCATGGGTTGAGGTCGAAACAAGTTGTTCCACGAAGTCGTCGTCATGAACGCCCATCCCCTGGACGCCTCTGCCACCACGATTTTGAGCTTTAAACTCAGTCGTTGGTAGCCGTTTGATGTACCCATTGTGGGTGAGTGACACAATGACGTCTTCTTCTTCAATCAGATCTTCATCTTCAAGACTAAGGACTTCACCGACCAGTAATTCAGTCCGCCGGGCATCCCCAAATTTCTTCTGAATTTCCAATAATTCTTCATAAATAATCTGGTTAACGCGATCCCGACTTCCAAGAATTGCCTTGTACTCTTCGATGTCCTTCATCAGTTGATTGTATTCTTTATCAATCTTTTCGCGTTCCAAACCGGTCAGTCGAACCAGCCGCATATCCAAAATTGCTTGGGCCTGCTTATCACTCAAACCGAAGCCATCGATTAATTGGTTCTTGGCAACTTCCCCCGTCTGGGATCCACGAATAATCTTAATAATTTCATCAATGTGATCAAGCGCAATCCGCAATCCTTCAAGAATGTGAGCGCGGGCTTGGGCTTTCTTTAATTCGTACTTGGTCCGGCGTTGAATCACTTCAACTTGGTGTTCCAGGTAATACTGAAGAATCTCCTTTAAGCTGAGAATCTTTGGCGTTCCCTTCACAATTGCCAGCATGTTAAAGCTAAACGATGTCTGCATCAGCGTTAACTTGTACAGATTATTTAAAATCACTTCGGCACTGGCATCCCGCCGAACGTCGATTACAACCCGCATACCTTCACGGTCAGATTCATCGTTAATATCAGTAATGCCTTCAATTCGCTTATCACGAGCTAATTCAGCAATCCGTTCAATCAGCTTAGCCTTGTTGACCATGTAGGGTAATTCGGTGGCAATGATCCGTTGCTTACCATTCGCATCGCCTTCAATTTCAACTTTAGCCCGAAGAATAATTGAACCCCGGCCAGTCTGATAAGCCTTGCGAATGCCGGATTTTCCCATGACGACACCGCCAGTTGGAAAATCAGGTCCCGGCAAAACTTCCATCAAGTCTGCGGTTGTCGCATCCGGATTCTTCATCAAGACGTGAATGGCACTGATTACTTCCGATAAATTATGTGGTGGAATATTGGTGGCCATCCCAACGGCAATGCCTGAGGCGCCGTTGACCAGCAAGTTCGGGAATCGTGACGGCAAGACGCTGGGTTCTCTTTCGGTCCCATCGTAGTTTGGCTCAAAGTCAATCGTGTCTTTATTAATGTCCCGCAGCATTTCCAGCGCAATCTTGCTTAACCGCGCCTCGGTATACCGCATGGCAGCCGCGCCATCACCATCGACAGAGCCGAAGTTTCCGTGCCCGTCAACTAACATATACCGATAGCTAAATGGCTGGGCCATTCGTACCATTGATTCATAAACGGCCGTATCACCGTGGGGATGATACTTTCCCAAGACATCCCCAACGATTCTGGCTGATTTCTTATAGGGTTTGTCAGGCGTAACGCCCAATTCATTCATATCATACAGGATTCGGCGATGAACCGGCTTTAGGCCATCACGAACATCTGGAAGCGCCCGAGCAACAATGACACTCATTGCGTAGTCCAAAAAGGATGTTCGCATTTTTTTAGACAGGTCAACATTGGTAATTCTCCCTGGAAAATCACCATCTTGATTGTTTTCGTTGGCCAAAATTTCTACCTCCATTCAAAATTCAGACACCTAAATGTTTCACATGAAACAGTTAAGCTGGAAATGACACCTTTTTAACCAATCACTCACAAATAAATTGGTTAAACATCCAGGTTTTCAACGAATGTGGCGTTATCTTCAATAAATTCACGGCGAGGTTCAACCTTGTCACCCATCAGCATCGAGAATACGTGGTTAGCCTCCGCAGCGTCCGTTGATTCAACCCGTAGCAGATGGCGATTTTCTGGGTTCATTGTGGTATCCCAAAGCTGCTCGGCATCCATTTCACCTAACCCTTTATACCGTTGGATCACTGGTTTCGGTGATGGCTGTAAGGTTCCCAAAAATTGGTTAAGTTCCTCGTCAGAATCAATGTATCGCTGCATTTTACCCTGACGCACTTGATACAGAGGTGGCTGGGCAACGTAAACGTAGCCGGCGTCAATTAACGGCCGCATATAACGATAAATCAGCGTCAATAACAGCGTTTGAATATGCGCCCCATCAACATCGGCATCGGTCATGATAATCAGCTTATGATAGTTGACTTTGGATAGATCAAAATCATCCCCAAAGCCGGTGCCCATTGCGGTGAACAGTGACCGAATTTCTTCGTTGGCCAAAATCCGGTCCATGCTGGCCTTCTCGACGTTTAAAATTTTGCCTCGAATAGGTAAAATTGCCTGGGTCAACCGCGAACGTCCCTGTTTAGCAGAACCACCCGCGGAATCCCCTTCGACGATAAACAATTCCGAAATTCGCGGATCTTTACTGGTATTGTCAGCCAGCTTACCAGGTAAGTTACTAATTTCCAGACCACTCTTGCGCCGAGTGACTTCCCGAGCGCGCTTGGCCGCGGATCGGGCTTTCGAAGCTAATAAACCGCGATCAACGATTTTCCGGGCAAGCTTGGGATTTTCCATCAGGAATTTTGAAAAATGATCGCTGAAGATCCGATCAGTCGCTGTCCGGGCATCAGAGTTGCCAAGTTTGGTCTTGGTCTGCCCCTCAAATTGAGGATCCGGATGCTTGATGCTGACAACGGCCGTGGTGCCTTCACGAACATCTTCGCCGGAAAGGTTGGCTTCATTGTCCTTAATTAAATTATTTTTACGAGCATAGTCATTAACAACCCGGGTTAAGGCCCGCTTAAAGCCTTCTTCGTGAGTCCCGCCTTCGTAAGTGTGAATGTTATTCGTAAAGGTCATTAACGTGCTGTGATAATCTTCAGAATAATCAATGGCAACTTCAACGGTAATCCCGTTTTCCACGCCTTCAACGTAAATTGGTTCGTCCAAGAGAGTGTCCTTATCACGATCCAGATATTCAACGTAGTGTAAGATTCCCCCTTCGTAGAGGAAATCCTTCTCAGTTGGTTTTTCCGGCCGCATATCACGAATCACAATTCGCAGGCCCTTATTTAGAAAGGCGAGTTCCCGCAGGCGCGCCGTTAAAATTTTAATATCATAGGTGGTCGTTTCCCGAAAAATATCAGGATCCGGTACAAAGTGAACTTTAGTCCCGTGTAAGTCATCGGAAACATGATCAATCACCTTCATCGGCGTTGTCACATGACCCCGGGCAAAGTCCATGTAGTAGACCTTGCCATTTCGCGTAACGGCAACGTCTAATTCCTTAGACAGGGCGTTAACAACCGACGCCCCAACCCCGTGAAGACCACCGGAAACTTTGTATCCGCCGCCGCCAAACTTACCACCAGCATGAAGAATCGTGTAGACCGTTTCCAAAGCAGGCTTTCCAGTCTTCTTTTGGATATCCACCGGAATTCCCCGGCCATCATCGGTCACGGTCACGCTGTTGTCTTTTTCAACGGTTACAGTAATTTTTTTGGCGAAGCCTGCTAAAGCTTCATCGATCCCGTTATCAACGATTTCCCACACCAGATGGTGAAGTCCTTGAGATGACGTTGTCCCAATATACATTCCGGGACGTTTACGAACAGCTTCCAAGCCTTCAAGAACTTGAATTTGACTGGCGTCATATTCGTTTGCAAGCTCTTTTTTTGTTTCTTTTTCGTCTGCCATGTTGTCTCTCCTTTATGATTCTTCAAGTGATACTTTGCCATTGGTGATCCGAAAAATTTTGGGGTCACTTAACAGTTCTTCTTGAACCCCACTTAAACTGGTGGTGGTTAAAAACGTCTGCACCTTGTCCTGAATTGCGGTTAGTAAGTGAGTTTGTCGATAATCGTCAAGTTCAGACAGCACGTCATCCAAAAGCAGGATCGGGTACTCACTCGTTTGTTCCTTCATCAGGTCAATTTCAGCGAGCTTAACGGAGAGTGCCGTTGTCCGCTGCTGACCCTGGGACCCAAACGATTGAACTTCACGCTCATTAATTGCAAATTTAAGGTCGTCTCGGTGCGGTCCCAGTAGGGTTGTGCCCCGTTGAATTTCCTTATCTTTAATTCGACTAAACTGTTTCAGCAAACTTTGATAAATGCTATCCACCGATTGAAGCTGATCATCCGGTACCGCCGTTTGGTACATGAAGCTTAAGGTTTCCTTACCCTGAGAAATTTCGGTATGAATTTTTTTAGAAAAAGCTTCCAACTGCTTCAGAAGGGCGAGTCGTTGGTGAATAATTTCAGCGCCGTAAGCGGACAGTTGATCTGACAAAACATCCAGGTACACCTTATCGGATTGAATCCGGTGCTGCAGATCTTTCAGATAACGATTGCGTTGCTTTAAAATTTTCTTGTACTGGGTGGAATTGTATAAATAGCGATTGCTCATTTGACCGAATTCCATGTCCATGAATTTTCGCCGGACCTGGGGGGCGCCCTTCACAATTGACAAGTCTTCGGGCGCGAACAGAATGACGTTTAATTGACCGACATAGCTGGAAAGTTTTGCCTGTTCCAGATGGTTCACTTTCGCGCGTTTCCCCTTAGGTCCAAGATCCAATTCAATTGGCACGTTGCCAAGACGCTTTTGAATAACGCCCTTAATTTGGGCCGTCTGACTTTGCCAGTTGATAAGCTCTTTTTCATTGGAAGTGCGGTGACTACGGGTTAGTGCCAATACATAAATTGCTTCAAGTAAATTGGTTTTCCCCTGCGCGTTTGCCCCAAGAAAAACGTTGATTCCTTTTGAAAACTGAAGCGCTTGATCTTCATAGTTGCGAAAGTGATGAAGCTCAATTTCAGTTAACCTCATTTATCGTCCCGCTTTGAGCGAATAAAAAATAAGCCAACATCGGGAACTGCCACGTTATCACCGGGATAAAGCTTGCGACCGCGGCGATTGTCGGGCTCGTCATTAACATTAACGGTATTTTCTCTTAGATACCATTTGGCTTGACCACCGCTGCTAATAACGGATTCCTCTTTAAGTAATTGGCCTAAAGTTATATAAGGTCCATCAATGAAAATCTCTTTTTTCACAATTTCACCCACCTTTTTACATAATCTATTATACGCCATTTCACCCCAAAAGTATACGTTTGAAGGGGTTTATATGCACTGTAAGCTGTTTATAGAAATTTGGGGACTTTTGTTAGAAAATGGCTAAAATTGCTGAGAAGTAAAAATATGAGCAATTTAAGCTGAATTTACATTGATTTTGTTTTTCGACATTCTTTTATTGGTTTTAGGGAAAACCAGAAAAAAATGGTTATAACTGGTTTCTTTTTCACATGCTTCTCAATCAATTGAAAGGGGATTGCCAATAATCACGCGAAACTAAAAAAGCCGTTTCAGAAAGACCTCTGTAAGGTCCGTCTGAAGCGACTGAAATGTTAAGGGTAATTTTAAAACGTTCGAATTGGGGTAATGAGTTGAACAAAGCTGTCACTGTCTTCAGTTGGCGTTAACGTGAATGGCCTTAACGCCGAGGTGAAGTCGATGTTAATAGTTGCCTGACTGAAAGATCGCAGCGCGTCTTTCATATAATCGGGATTAAAGGAAATTTCAAGTTCGTTACCTTCAACTGACTTGGGTTTCATATCTTCTTCAACGTTGCCGACATCCGGGGAATTCCCGTAAATGGTAACCGATTTTTCATCCGGTTTAACGGTTATTTTGACCACGTTATTCCGAGATTCATGAGACAACAGTGAGGCCCGTTCGATTGAAGCTAATAGTTCGGGAGCATCAAATGAAATTCGGGTATCAAATGAGTCCGGAATTAGGCGGGAGGTGTCGGGATAGTTTCCCTCTAACAACCGTGAATAAAAGAGCGTATCACCAATGGTAAAGAGGGCCTGGTTTTCAGTAACGGATAAGGTGACCGAATCCTGAGTATCATCGATCATTCGGGAAAGTTCCGTCAAGCTTTTTCCCGGCAGAACGAAGTCAAACGATCCGTTAACGGGATTTTCCAAAGTAACTTTTCGTTGACTCAATCGATGACTGTCAGTGGCAACCGCCAAAAAGTTAGTGTCCGAAAGCGTGAAGTGAACCCCAGTTAAAATCGGGCGACTTTCCTGATTTGATACCGCAATTACCGTTTGACTGATAATTTGTTTAAGTAAGTCGGCCGCCAATGGAATTGATGTGTTGGTTTCAATTTCAGGTAAGTGCGGATAATTATTTGCGTCCAACCCATTAATGGTGAACGAGGATTGTCCGGACGTAATCATGGTTTGAAAGTTCTCGCCAACTTCGATTGTTAAAGTATCTTCTGGTAATTTTTTAACAATGTCGGTAAAAAAACGGGCAGGTAACACAATGGCACCTTCAGATTCAACTGCCAGTAAGTTATCGGGATTATCCGCTTTAACCGTTGTTTCAATCGATATATCGGCATCACTACCAGTCAGAATTAATTCATTCTGGTTTACCTGTAATTTTAAGCCTGTCAGAATTGGGATCGTAGTTTTGGTTGAGATTGCTCTTGAAACGGTGTTGAGTGCTTTTGTAAATGCAATTCTGCTTATCGTAAATTTCATGCCTGTTGTCGACCTCCCGGAGTGTTATATAGATATTAATTAATAAATCAAAAAGAAAAAAGCAGTAATAGTAGTTCCTGTGGATATGTGGATAACTATTAAAAATGACAGTCCCTGCTTTGTTTCAGTCTGTGGATAAAGTTGTGCATAAGTGCATGGCTTTTTCAAAGTTTATCCACAAGCAATTATACCATTTCAGCTAAGGGCACTTTTGATATCTGCGATTTCTTTTCGAATATCGGTATCCAATTTAATGACCTCCGCGATTTTATCGCAAGCGTGAATAACGGTTGTGTGATCCTTGCCGCCAAATTCCTTACCAATTTTTGGTAGTGAATTACTCGTCATTTCACGGGACAGGTACATCGCAATTTGGCGGGGAATGACGATTGACTTCATGCGTTTCTTGCCTTTGAGATCACTGATTGAAATGTGAAAATAGCTGGCAACTTTATTTTGAATATCAACGATAGAAAGTTCAGTGTTGGCCTTGGTGAGCTTGAGCCCCTTCAACGCTTCGTATACGAGGTCGGTGGTGATTGGTTCGTTTTTAAGTTTTGAATAAGCCTGAACCCTTGACAGGGCACCCTCTAACTCGCGGACGTTGGAATTAATTTGGCCGGCAATGTAGGAAAGCGTTTCGTTTGGAATAACCAAATTATCCAACTTCGCCTTACTTTTTAAAATTGCGATTCGGGTTTCCAAATCTGGCGGGGTGATATCCACTGGTAATCCCCAAGCGAATCGGGAAACCAGCCGTTCCTGAAGCTTAGGAATTTCCTGGGGGACCCGATCAGAAGTTAGAACGATTTGCTTATCGTTATTATAGAGGTCATTAAATGTATGGAAGAATTCTTCCTGAGTTCCCTCTTTTTGAGCAAAGAATTGAATATCATCAACCATTAATAGATCAACGTTTCGATACTCTTTCCGAAATTCTTCGGTCCGATTAGTCTGAATGGCATTGATAAAGTCATTGGTGAAGGCTTCACTGGTCACGTACTTCACGTTGGTTTCGGGATGGTCTTCGAGCCGCTTGTTACCGATTGCCTGCATCAAATGGGTTTTACCCAATCCCACGCCGCCGTAAAAGAACAACGGGTTATAAAGTTTTCCGGGTTCTTCAGAGACGATCAATGCCGCCGCATGGGCCATTTGGTTGCCCTTGCCAATGATGAAGTTATCAAATGTATAGTTTGGATTCAGATGATTTTCCTTGCTAAACGCAAAGGTATCATCCGAATCCGTTTCCCCGTCGGAATCAATATCATCAGTTGGGGATTTTTGGGCAGCTTCCTTCTTAACATCCGATTCCAGAACGAATTTTGGTTCAACATTCCCCTTAGTAATGATAAAGGCGTATTCAATCAAATTTGGTGCTAACTGTTCTTTCCAATAATCGCGGTGGAGTTCAGAAGGAAGCGCCAGTGTTAATGTTGTGCCGTCAAAATCGACTGGCGTGACCGGTTTTACCCAGGTGTCATAGGTTAGGTCAGTCGTGTTTTTGCGGAACTGCTCGCTTAATTTTTGCCATAATGAATTCTTATCGAGCACTTGAAACGCCCCCCACTTAATTTAGTCGTTTATAAAATCCAGAATTAATTCTAGCATTCCAGATAAAAGTTTTCCACAGGCAAAATCAGCCTGTGCATAAATGTTTCACAGGTGTGGGAAGTCTGAATAACAAGTCTGTGGATAAGTGGAAAACCACTAAAAAAATGATGCTAAATCACAACGGAATGTGGATAACTAAAGCTGATATTACCAGCTTTTTGAGGATTAATCACAAAAGTATCCACAGGCTGTGGATAACATTAACCACAGTCTGTGATCCTGTGGATAACCCTGTGACTATGATCCGCGTTCACTATATTAAACGGGGTACTTATCCACAGTTTTTGTGCATGAAACAAATTTAAGGGATCCAGATTTTTTTAATGACTTGCTAAAAGTGTATTTCATTTATGGTCGAACTATGTTAATATATTGAGGAAATGCATTTGAACATCCGAAATTAAATGCTTAAACGCAACTTTATATAGTTTATATAGATAGAGGAGGAATTCTCATGAAGAGAACATACCAACCAAAGAAGCGTCATCGCGCTCGCGTTCATGGTTTCCGTAAACGAATGAGCACCAGCAATGGTCGTAAAGTGTTAGCACGCCGTCGTCAAAAAGGTAGAAAATCATTGTCTGCATAGACCACTGACCATTCAGTGGTCTTTTTCATTATTTTTATTTACGGAGATGGATCATGCGAAAATCGTATCGCGTTAAGAAAGAGTCGGAATTCCAGAAGGTCTTTGAAACGCATAACTCAGTTGCCAATCGGCAATTTATTGTCTATACGTTAGATAAACCGGATCAAGTTCACTTTCGCGTTGGGATTTCAGTCGGGAAAAAAATTGGGAATGCAGTACATAGAAATTGGGTCAAAAGACGGATCCGTCAGGCAATTTTGGAGTTGAAGCCAGACTTGCGTCAGGACGTTGACTTTATTGTCATTGCACGACCGGTAACCGACAAGATGCCGATGAAGGATGTCAAGTCAGGATTGATCCACGTCTTCAAATTAGCAAAGTTACTGGATTCCAACTATGATGGTGGGGAAAAACATTGAGAAAAAGAATAAAGAAAATATCGGTTTTACTGTCGCTGCTTAGTTTGACGGTCTTTCTGTCGGCCTGTAGCAATACGCCCATTACAAATCACAGTACTGGGATTTGGGATGGATGGGTTGTCCTGAACTTTTCACGGGCGATTATTTGGTTATCTAAATTCTTTAACGACAATTATGGAATGGGAATTATTATCTTCACCATTTTGGTGCGGATTGTCATTCTGCCGTTAATGGTTTATCAAACCCGCAGTATGCGAAAGACTCAGGAAGTGCAGCCACAGTTAAAGGCATTGCAAAAAAAGTATTCCTCACGGGATGCCGAAACAATGCAGAAGCTTCAGGCTGAGCAGAAGAAGCTGTACGCTGAAGCTGGCATCAACCCAATTGCCGGGTGTTTGCCGTTAATCGTTCAGATGCCAATTCTGTTTGCGCTGTACCAGGCAATTTGGCGGACCCACATTTTAAGAAGTGGGACGTTCTTGTGGCTGCAACTTGGGCATCCGGATCCAATCTTTATTTTGCCAGTTCTGGCGGCGCTCTTCACCTTTATCTCGTCTTGGTTGGCGATGAAGGGTCAACCTGAATCCAACTCGATGACAACAATGATGACCGTCGGCATGCCATTCTTCATTCTGATTATGGCCATTAGCCTCCCATCTGCTTTGTCACTTTACTGGGTAATCACTAACGCCTTTCAAGTTGGCCAAACCCTTGTTATTCAAAACCCATGGAAGATTCGCCGTGAGCGGGATAAGAAGCAGCGTGAGGAACGGGAACGCAAACGAGCCGTTCAAAAAGCAATTAGAAAAGCAAAACGAAGCAAACGAAAGTAAGCTAGATTAATTAAAGGCCGTTTTGAAATCAATCCGATTTCAAAACGGCCTTTAATTTACGCTCAACATGCAGAAGTTTTCGAAAAACGAAAACTATGTGATTTTTGTCTTTAATTCATGGTGGCGTGGCAAGCTAATCAACATGGTTGGGTTCATCCTTTAAGCTCACAGGATAAGCCATTACGTCGGCATCGAGGATGTCATATTTTTCCATTAACGCGTGTTCAACCTTTCCCCGATTGCGTAGGCCTCGGTTACTCGGGTGTCATTATCGAGGTAAACGCCGACTTTCATCACGATTTGATCCCCCAGCCAGCGTGGCTCAATGCCTTGAACCCCCAGCACACCAGGAATTTGGTTAATTGTTTTGGAATAGGTTTCAATCGTTTTTGGGCTGAATCCTTCAGTCAAACGCATAATTGTGGTTCTAAAGATTGTGATTGAGGCGTACAGAATTAAGAAGCCCACAATGATAGTTGCCGCTCCATCCAGCCACTGAGCGCCCAGATAAGCCCCACCAATTGATAGGAAGGTGCCAAAACTCGTCCAAGCGTCACTTTTTAAGTCCTGGCCGGAAGCGACTAACGCTTGGTTATTGAGTTGATGCCCCTTAGCTGAATTGTATTTTGCCAAGATCGCAATGACGATTGCAGAGGTGATGCTGACACCCAGGGACCAGTCGTTAGGGCGAACCGATCCGCCCGCTAAGAATCGTTGAACCGCGAAGACGCCGTCGACCAGAATTTGGATACTGACGGCAAACATGATGGTTGCCGATAGGAAGGCAGCAATGTTTTCATACTGCCAGTGACCCAGGACGTGATTAGAATCTGGTGGCCGGCGGGAAATCTTGAGACCAGTAATGATAATGGCGGCACCACAAACCCCGGTGAGGTTGTTAAGCCCATCGGCGATGAGGACGGTAATGTTGTTAAAGTAACCGATAATCAGCTCAGCAGTCATGATGACGGCGTATGCACCCAAGTTGGCAAAGGTGATTTTCTGAGCCTCTTGCAGTTTATCTAGCCGGTGTTGACGGTCAATAACGATATTTCTTCCGGCATCGTATTGATTAATGTTTGCCAAAAATGATCACTTCCTAAAATCGAAAACCGGATTTTGAATCTTAAGTTACCAATGAAATTTTCCGTTGGGGAAATGTTGCTTCAAGTCCAATTATATCGGCTCATGAGAAATAGTGTCAGATGACGATTGAAAATATGAGAAATTTTATAAGGTTTCCGTTTAGTTTGCGTTTTTTGCCGAAAATCGTTTATAAAGCTGCTTTTTTATGCTATTATAAATCAGTTAAATCCATTAAAGGGAGTTTATTATGTCAATTTACTCTGGTAAAACCATCCAAGACGCAGTGCAAAAAGGCTTAGCTGAACTATCACTCAATCAGGACCAAGTTGAAGTCAATGTCATTCAACAGCCAAGAAACGGTTTCTTTGGCATCGGTCGCAAACCTGCTCAAGTCGAACTTACCCCAAAAGAAAGCAAAACCACAAACCAAACTGATCCTCACACACCGACACCTGCCGCAGCCATTAAACGCGCCGAGACGTCGAGCGAAGATTCATCTTCTGAAGATGACCGCGAAGATGTTGATCTTGATAAAATTGCCCAGGACCTCGCTGATTATTTAAACGACGTTCTTGAAGCGATGGGATTTTCGTTTACCCTCAAGCTTGATGTCCGCAACCGCCATTCGATTTACATTGATATGGATACGGAACAGGAAAGCCGACTAATCGGCCGCCATGGTCGAACGATCAATGCTTTGCAGAACCTTGGCCAAATTTATATTAACCGAGCTGGCGCCAATAACGTTGACGTTGAGCTGGATACCGCTGATTATCGCCACCGGCGTAGTGAGGCGTTAGTTCAGCTTGCCGATAAAACGGCCAGAAATGCCATCGCCAATGGCAAACCGGTTTACTTGAACCCGATGCCGTCCTTTGAACGCAAACAAATTCATAATGCACTGGCTGATAATCCCCACGTCGTGACGTATTCAACTGGCAAAGAACCTCATCGGGTCATTGTAGTTGCGCCCAAATAAATTGCGAACCAGGTCCAAAATAGCGTTGACAAATCAAGGACTTTAAAATATGATGAAGGTAATCATTCTTATCTTAACTAGGTAAAGTAGTCAAAGTGCTTTATCCATGCTTTTTACGCATGGAGTGGGCACTTTTTTTGTGCCCTAAGCGCTTTTTTGTGGTTTAATGAGTGGAACTATTGGATTTTTATGCGGGAGGAAGCTGAATCATGGTTTTAACAACGACTGAATTTGACACGATTGCGGCAATTTCAACACCACCTGGTGAAGGCGGTATTTCGATTGTTCGGATTAGTGGTGAAGAGGCATTTGACGTTGCCAAGAAACTTTATCGAGGAAAAAATTTGGATAAAGTTGCCAGCAATACCATTAACTATGGCCACATTGTCGATCCGGACACCCACGAAGAAATTGATGAAGTGATGTTGTCAGTCATGCGGGCTCCCCATACTTACACGAAGGAAGACATCATTGAAATTAATTGTCATGGTGGCATTGTCGCGACTAATCGAATTTTACAGCTCATTTTAAGTCACGGCGCCCGAATGGCTGAGCCCGGCGAATTCACTAAGCGGGCATTTTTAAATGGCCGAATTGACTTATCACAATCTGAAGCGGTTATGGATTTAATTGAGGCCAAAACCGATCGGTCGATGAAGGCTGCGATCAGTCAGCTGGACGGCAATTTGTCCCATTTAATTAAGCACCTGCGAAAAGATATTCTCGACGTCTTGGCTCAGGTCGAAGTTAACATTGATTACCCTGAGTATGACGATGTTGAGACCATGACAAGTAAACTATTACGAGAAAAGGCCACCGATGTTCATGCTCGGATTGATCAGTTATTAGAGACGGCCAAACAGGGAAAGATTCTTCGCGATGGCCTTGCGACATCCATCATTGGGCGCCCGAATGTCGGCAAATCAAGTCTTTTGAATCACCTGCTTCACGAGGATAAAGCAATTGTCACCGATGTGCCGGGAACCACGCGGGATGTGTTGGAAGAATATGCCAACGTGCGTGGGGTGCCGCTAAAGTTAGTTGACACTGCTGGTATTCGCGAAACCACCGATAAAGTTGAAAAAATTGGGGTTGATCGTTCTCGAAAAGCGATTGATAGTGCCGATTTAGTTTTGCTGGTCCTTAACGCGAGTGAAGCATTGACGGATGAGGATCGCCAGTTAATTCAGGCAACCGATAAAAAACAACGGATTGTGATTTTAAATAAAACGGATTTACCGGTCAAACTTGACGTTGATGAGGTTAAGCGGCTTACAAAACCGTCCAATATCATCTCAACGTCCGCAATTAAGGCGGATGGTCTCAAGGGACTTGAAGAAATTATTGCCAAAATGTTCTTTGGTGAAGGCATTGCCAACAGTCAGAACGATGTTGTGGTAACCAACGCGCGTCATATTGGGTTACTCAATCAGGCAAAACAGGCTCTTGAAGACGTCATTAAAGGCTTGGATGAAGGGATGCCGGTTGATCTTGTTCAAATCGATATGACCCGCTGTTGGGACTTTCTGGGTGAAATCACTGGTGATAGTTATCAGGATGAATTAATCGATCAGTTATTTAGTCAGTTCTGTTTAGGAAAATAAGTTGTTTCATGTGAAACATTTGGAGGAAAGTTCAGTTGAAAAGTTTACGAGTAAGCGATGTGAAGCAAAAGTATCGCGGCCATGATTATGATGTGATTGTTGTGGGTGCTGGCCATGCCGGCAGTGAAGCGGCTTTGGCAGCCGCTCGGATGGGCAATAAGACGCTGGTGCTTACCATTAATTTGGATATGGTAGCGTTCATGCCATGTAACCCGTCCGTTGGCGGACCTGCTAAGGGAACCGTCGTCCGTGAAGTGGACGCTTTGGGCGGTGAGATGGGTCGAAATATTGATAAGACCTACGTTCAAATGCGAATGCTGAATACTGGTAAGGGGCCTGCTGTCCAAGCATTACGGGCCCAGGCGGATAAGCACGCCTATCACGCTGAAATGAAGCACACGATGGAAAACGAACCGAACCTGACGCTCCGTCAGGGGATCGTTGAATCACTCATTGTTGAAGACGGGGTCTGCAAGGGCGTTGTGACTAATACAGGCGCAAAATACTATGCCAAAGCGGTTGTGATTGCTGCCGGTACCGCTGCCCGTGGAAAAATCATCATTGGTGAACTGATGTATGCATCCGGTCCCAACAATTCCCAGCCAGCCGAAAAATTATCCGGAAACTTAGAAGAATTGGGATTTGATTTGGAACGGTTTAAAACTGGAACCCCACCTCGGGTTGATGGAACAACCATTGACTATTCGAAAACCGAGGAACAGCCCGGCGATCAAAAGCCCCATCATTTTAGCTTTGAATCTGCCGACAAGGACTATTTGGCCGTTAAAGATCAGTTGTCCTGCTGGTTGACCTACACCAATGAAACAACCCATAAAATTATTCGGGACAATCTTGACCGCGCCCCAATGTTTACCGGCGTAATCGAAGGGGTTGGCCCCCGCTACTGCCCGTCAATTGAAGATAAGATTGTCCGGTTCGCCGACAAACCCCGGCACCAACTTTTCTTAGAACCTGAAGGGCGCAAGACTGAGGAGTGGTACGTGGACGGTTTATCAACGTCAATGCCTGAAGAAGTCCAACAGAAAATGCTTCACACCATTTCCGGGTTGGAAAACGCCGAAATGATGCGGCCGGGCTATGCGATCGAATATGATGTCGTTGCGCCCTATCAGCTGAAGCCAACTTTGGAAACCAAAGTGGTTAAAAATCTCTTTACTGCTGGGCAGACAAACGGCACTTCCGGTTATGAAGAAGCAGCCGGCCAAGGCATTATGGCTGGCATCAATGCTGGCCGCCGGGCGCTGGGTAAGGGTCCGTTTGTCTTAAAGCGGAACGAAGCCTACATTGGTGTGATGATTGATGATCTGGTTACCAAGGGCACGAAGGAACCTTACCGACTTTTGACGAGTCGGGCCGAATACCGGTTGCTGCTGCGGACTGATAACGCCGACATGCGGTTGACTGAAAAGGGTCATGAAATTGGCTTGATTTCTGATGATCGTTACGCCAAGTTTTTAGCTAAGAAAAAGGCCATTGAGTCAGAGATTGATCGGTTGAACAACATTCGGATTAAACCTTCAAAAGCCGTCGACGAATTTGTTGAAGCTCACGGTGATAAGCCGTTAAAGGACGGTGTTATCGCGGCGGTATTCCTGCGGCGCCCATACGTTGATTACCAAGCGTTGATGCAGTTTATTCCGGCCCCTGACCAACCATTGGATCGCCATGTTATCGAGCAGGTTGAAATCCAAACGAAGTATGCCGGCTACATCGCCAAAGCCGAAGCTAGTGTTGAAAAGATGAAGCGGATGGAGGAAAAGAAAATTCCGGATCAAATCGATTACGATGCCATTGATGGGATTGCAACCGAAGCCCGTCAGAAACTCCAGAAAATTCATCCGGAAACCTTGGCCCAGGCAACCCGTATCAGTGGGGTTAATCCGGCTGACATTGCCATTTTGAGTGTTTATATTCAACAAGGTAAGATTGCTAAGTTAAAAAAGAGTGTTTAGCAAACCATTTTAGGATGGCAAAAGGGAGGTCAACGGTCTGAGCAGTGATGCCCAGGCGTTAACCTCCCTTTTTGACTCGTTTCGATTAAGTTGATGGTGATGGTTTAATTTGCGTGAACAACCAAAGGCTAATCCCAATGCAGACAGTAATTGAAACCGCCATTGGCAGATAAGTTTGCGATCCCATAATGCCAACCAGTGGCGACATGACCCCGCCGATGGCATTTTGAGAAAGTCCCAGTAACGCGGAAATTCCGCCGCTGTTTTTCATCGATAAGTTCATGATGACTGAGGTTGTCAGGGTAAACAGCATGCCAAACTGCAGGACGATGAGAAGCACCAAACCGATGGCGGTGATGAGGTTATTAAAGACAAACCAGCTAATCGTTAGTGCGAGGGCTGATAGTAAAGTGGTTGTGAGCACGACGTGGATTTGGCGGGTTTCAGAGACTTTGGTTGCTAAAATGCCAGGAACGGCTGACCCGATGGCAATCCCAATCCCGTTAACCGCGTACAAAAAACCAAAGCTTGAGACACTCATATGAAAGTAGTTTTGGAAGACAAATGACGATGCTGAAATATAACTGAAAAGTCCACCATAGATCAGGCCACTGCCAATCACCAGTTTCACAAATTTGCCGTTCTTCAACAGCCCCAGCATTTCCCAGACTGAGTTGATCGGGTTGCCGGCAATTCGTTTAGCCGCCGGGAGTGTCTCTTTCACGCCTAACCAAATTGCAAGGGCCACCAAGCAGCCAATGACTGCTAGGAGAATAAAGACGCCCTGCCAAGCGACGTATTGAATGATGTAGCCGCCAATGACCGGCGAGACGACAGGAAAGATGCCGTTAACTGCTGACAGCAGCGAATAAAATCGCGTCAGTAGCGGACCGGAAAAGAGGTCCGACGCAATGGCCCGGGAGAGGACCTGCCCGCTGGCACCGGCCAATCCCTGGACAAATCGCAAACCAATCAGAAAATAAACTGAGTGCGTTGCTGCGATGAGTAACGAAACCAGTGCGAAGGCGATAAACCCGATCATTAAGGGCAGTTTCCGACCGTATTTATCGCTCAGAGGACCAGAAATTAACTGGCCCACCGCCAAGCCGATCAAGCAGGCACTCAGGCTCAGCTGAACCAGGGATGCTGGGGTATGCAGGCTCTGGGTCATTTGCGGTAACGCCGGTAGGTATAGGTCGATAGACAGCGGTCCGGTGGCGCTAATTGTTCCTAAAATAAAGACCAGCCAGGCCCGTTTGCCTAAACTGACGTTTGCAGCCATTCAATCACCCGTTTCTAATTCGTTAAGTCACCAAATTATGATACCGGTTTACCGCTATAATCGCAAATTAATTATAGTTATGTTAATTATGCATTTAAAAGTTGTCTTGAAGATAAAATATGATAAAATTAAATTCGTTTGTATCAACGATCTATCAACGTTTTTCATGAACCATTAAAAACACTGGGACTTTGTGTTGAAAGTCCATAAAGGAGCACGTACATGAAATTTATCAAAGGATTCTTAGGGATTGTCATTCCGGTCGCAATTGGACTGGCACTTGCCCTGCTCATTAAGGCGACGGTTGTGACGGTCGCGCGAGTGGATGGGCCTTCAATGGAACCGAATTTAGTAAATAACGAACGACTATTTGTTTGGCGCCATGCCAAGATTAAACATCTCAGCGTGATTGTCTTTGACGCTCACGGCGAAGATCCCAGCGCCACAACCCCCAATACCGATTATGTTAAGCGGGTGATCGGCCTTCCCGGCGACACCGTTTCCAGTAGCGACGGCAACGTTTACGTGAACGGCAAGAAGATCAACCAAAGTTTCATTAGTAAGTATCAACGGACAACCGGTACCGGAAACTGGGATCTGCAGACCCTTTCCAAGAGCTGGGCTAAGCATCCCAATTCCGTTAAGGTCCCTAAAGGCAATTACTTTGTGTTAGGTGATCACCGATCGGTTTCAAACGATGGCCGATACTGGGGATTTGTGCCAAAGAAGAAGATTACCGGCGTGGCCAAGACGTTCCCATGGGGAACCGATAAGGCCAAGCGGCATAACGTGAACGACTTGGGATTTGAATAACTTTAAAATAATAATAACTAACGCTGAATTCAGCAGGATTTTGATCTTGGTGAATTCAGCGTTTTTTTGTGATTTGAAGTCCCGTACTGAGAACTTTCTTCATGGGCGTTATTTTTCAAACATTATTGTAGTGTTTCCGATAGGTGAGCGGTGAGACCCCGTAGTATTTCTTGAAGCTCATTGAGAAATAGTAAACGTTTTGGTAGCCAACATCCGCGGCGATTTTCGTAATCTGCTCAGACGTAATCAGCAAGCGTTTCACCGCTTCTTCCAGCCGGTACTTTGTCAAAAACTGGTTTGGCGTGATCCCAAACGTTTTCTTCATACTAACTGCCACTGAGTTAGGATGCACGTGGAAGATTTTTCCCAGGTCTTCATTGGTAATCTTCTCATCGTAATGGTCGCGCAAATAGCGTTGCACTCGACTGGCCAGAATTGATGTTGACGTCTTAGCTGGGCTTTGAACCTGAACCTGCTGCAAAAGGTCAATAAAGAGCTGCTGAGCCTGCCAGAATCCAACGGCGTTTTGCGCAGCGCTGTTTTGAAAGATCTTCTTGATGATTGGCAACAGCGCGTCCGTATCCGAGATGGGGGTGTGTTTTTTTAAAAACAGTGTCATGTCTGGTGTGTAGTAGTGCAGTGAAGGAACCTGGATAATGGAACGCAACTGCTTTGGTTCCTTAGATTGGACGTAATCGCTAATCACGGCAAAATGAATCCAGTAATATTCGGTAGTTTCGTCCATCGGTTTCCAAGAGTAGTGGTGGTGCTTTGGCTGCAGAATAAACATTTCACCAGGAACAACGGTGTATTTAATGTCATCTTCAGCAATATAGAGTTTTCCACGAACCATAAATATCATCACAAAAAATTGAAAATTATTCCGATTCGGGTGGCGTTCGCCCGGATTAAAAATGACATGTCCACTTTGAACGTAGGTTGGCAAGGGTAAACATGAAATTGATAGGTACTGATCTGCCATTGAATTGACCTCCTAAATGGCTTTTTTAATGTAAGCGCTTATAAATTAATATAAAACGCCTGTTAAATAATATAAAAAGTTATCTGAGCGACTTTATAAAGACTGATAAAATATTATAAATTCTTGGACAATTTAATAAATCATCCCTGATACCATGGTTATACCTTATTTCAGCCGTTTTGTCCATATTAATAATCTCTGTGGTATTTTATAAAATCTTTGATAGATAGTAGATTTTAATATTTTATATTTACGGTATTCTTATAAACGTAAGCGGTTGCAAGATGATTCATCGATAACCAAGTGACCGACAGGAAATTGAGGAAGGATGTTAAATATTATGAAACCGGTATCATACTACAACGTTGAATACTTACCAAATTCAACTTTAAAAGAAAAGTTTGAGCGCAATATTAATTGGATGCTGTCACTGACACCAGATCAATTACTATACAACTACCGGAAAAATGCGGGTCTTGACACGAAGGGCACCACACCATTGACTGTGTGGGAGTCACCTGACTTCTTCTTTAGAGGTCACTTCACGGGTCATTACTTATCTGGCGCTTCCAAAACATTCGTTGAATTAACCAATACGGACGAGAAGGATCCTCAAGCAGTTGAGTTGAAAAACAGAGTGGATCTAATTGTAACCGGTTTAAAGGAAGTTCAGGACAAGCTTAGTGAAACTTCCGAATTCCCAGGCTATCTAGCCGCAGAACCTGAAAAGCGGTTTGATAATCTTGAAAAATTACGATTTAACGGTAACCATTACGTTCCATACTATGCGATTCAAAAGTTGATGGACGGCCTGATGGATGCTTATCAATACACCGGCAATCAAACAGCCTTGCAACTCGTTAAAAATCTAACCAGTTACGTTGAAAAGCGCATGGCAAAGCTGACACCGGAACGGATTTCAGCAATGCTGGACACCCGCTGGTACCAAGGATCTGGCCAGTACATTTTCCATCAAGAATTTGGCGCAATGCATCGAACCCTCCTACGGTTATATGAACTGACCGGAAAGAAAGAACAGGATGTCTTTGATTTAGCTGAGAAGTTCGATCGTAAGTGGTTCCGTGACATGCTGATTAATAATCAGGATAAGTTGGGCTACTACTCAATGCATTCAAACACCGAGTTGGTATGTGCTGAAGGGATGCTGGAATACTATCACGTCACTGGCGATGATCAGTATAAAAAAGGCGTTGAAAATTACATGGACTGGATGCACACCGGCCATGAATTACCTACAAAGGGCATTTCAGGCCGCTCCGCATACCCAGCGCCCGCTGATTATGGTTCGGAACTTTATGATTATCCGGAAATGTTCTTCAAACATTTATCAAAACTCAATGGCGAAAGCTGCTGCAGTCATGATTTGAACTACTTGAGTTCTGAATTGTTTGCTGATACAAAGGATCCCGTTTTGATGAACGATTACGAAATCCGGTTTATCAACGCGATCATGGCTCAACAAAATAACGACAGCGCAATTGCTGAATACCTGTACAACTTAAGCGTTGCGCCCAACTCAGTAAAACATTACGATCGCGGCGGTTTCTGGTGCTGTGTCGGAAGCGGTACCGAACGGCACTCAACCTTGGTAGACGGGATTTACTACCAGGATAACGATGACATCTACGTTGCCCAGTACTTCGATTCAATCCTGAACTTAAAGGATCAGGGCGTTAAGGTTACCCAGGATGCGCACTATCCTGACCAGCACTTTGCTCACATCACCGTGGAAACTGAGCAGCCAAAGGACTTCACTATTTATGTCCGCGTACCAAAGTGGTCAGCCGAAACGACAATTACCGTAGATGGGAAGGCCGTTAAGGTTCAACCTGAAAATGGGTTTGTTGCCATCAAGCGTAATTGGTCGAAGAAGTCAGAAATCACGATTAACTTTGATTTCCAACTTCGTTACCAAGTATTAGCCGATCGGTTTAACCGGATTGCCATCTATTACGGCCCAATCTTATTAGCCGCTCAAAAGGCTGATTTGCCAGCTTCAACCGTTTCAGCCAAGGAATACCTGAACGATCTTGAAAAGGTCGAGGGCAAAAACCAATTCCGTTTGAAGGGCTCCGACATCATCTTCAAGTCATTGCCTGAAATCCCTGGTGAAACGCCTTACAACGTCTTCGTCAAGGTACCTGAAGAACCAGTTGCAAAAACCATTGATACTCAAAATGATGGCGCGCAATTCGGTCACCAGTGGACGTTGGCAGTTGACCCTGATAAGAAGAACTACTTGAAGATTACCTATTCAGCACTGGATGATGACATCTACAGTTTCCAAATTGAAGACGATGACCAAGTGCTCTTCACCCAGACAATGACCAAGGAAGAATGGCCTGAAGATTCCTACTATATTTACCCATTGCCACAATCAGTCACGAAGGGCCGCGACAAGCTCAACATCAAGATTGAGCCGCTGGATTACGAAAGCTTAAACTTTGACGTTGCCGACATTGACAAGATTGAAACGATGGTTGCAACAAAGTAATTTAAATGGTTTAGGCGTGATGGCATCCCTGCCAATCACACGCTACAGGAGGTTTTTAAATGGAGTCGGATTATTTAACAATCCAACAGAATCATCGGGGGGCAATCACAAAGCTTCAACTTAAAAATGATAAAAGTAATATGAATTGGGTGATCGATCCAGATTATCTGGCATCACTTAATTATCAAGATAATGACAAACTGTTTGGTGAATTTAACATCACCGTCAGTGGTAAAAAGTATCGCAGTATTGACCAGGAACCAGACGTTGTCAGTCAGGCAGACGGCAGCACGGTCACATTCCACGTTAATGGATTGAATATTACGCAGCACTATCAGGTTAAGAATGACCGCTTGGACTGGCAGTTTTCAATCGAAAACGGCGGTTCCGAAGATGTTAGTATCGACAGCCTCGGTCTTTGGCTGAGCCTGGCTTACGTGATGTTTCGTGATAAGGACGTTCACCGAAATGCCAATCAATCAGTTGCCGTGTTCCCACAAATTTCCAATAACTACACTAAGTTAGCGGCCGTTCGCCGGGACAACACCGCGCCTAATATGGGCGTTTACCAGACAGCGGGCAAGGTGCTCTCAGTCGGCACATTCAATGAGTATACGAACCGGTTCTTCGAAAATGTGTCACCATCGCTGGATGGCATGCTGTTTCATGAAATCGTTTTGGCAGGTGGCTATGAGGATGATAAACGGCCGCATCATGACTGGATTTATTCTCAAGAAAAACTAACGGTTGCGCCTGGCCAAACCAGGACCTGGGGCTTTGTTCTCGAACCGTTCAGTGATCAAGCTGATTTCTATCAAAAGGGATTAGCGCTTGGCCATCCGCGGTTCTCCTTTGAACCAATGATTTCTCAAGGTTCGGATCAAATCTTTAATGTCACGCTGGCAAAGAATCAAACGCTTAAACGGGTAACGGTTAATTATCATGCAAATCACAAACTTGTGAGTGATGACTTAACCGATCAGTTCAAGGATGGTCGCTTAGTCTACCGCCCGTCCGGCTTAGGTGAGCATCGGGTGGTTCTGGAGTTTGGCGATGGAACCAGTGATATGGGCGTCTTCAACGTCATGAGTTCGATTAATGAACTGCTGGAAAACCGTTCAGCTTACATTTCCCATCATTCATACGCTGGCAAGTCCGGAAAGGTGCCATACAGTTTCGGCCCCGTTTCCAACCAGGGTGAATCCATCGGGAAGATGACTTTCATTCTCCAGGAATGCCTGCTGGATCACTCAATTAGCGACGCAGATGAGGAGATTGCTCAAGTTGAGGAAAGTGCCGTTAACTATGTTCGACCAAAATGGTTCGTTGACGGTGACTTCAAGAAACCTCGAAAACTGTACGGTGATTTCTACCGGGTAATGGATCTGGAGTACATTGCGCATATGTTCTACCTGCTCTCCCAATGCCCAGCTGATAGCTTAAAGCTTCACACGCCAAAGGACTACCTGTCGTGGGCGGCACAAATCTTTGATGTTCGGGTCAACCCTGATCTTCATGATAATGAACGGGCAAAGACCGAGGCCCAAATGCTTGGGACTTACTTCCTCTACATTGAAGATTTGTTGGCTGACTTGAAAAAGAACGGCCTGGATAAGGAGTACGGCGAAATTTCCAAGTCATGGAAAACCGCGACTGATCGGGTTGCCGCTCAAAGCGATACGCTCGCAGCCGCAATGACTGAACACTTCTTTGACAACGCCGGCTTTGGTCCCGCCACTGGGGCGCTTGCCCTTACTGGTAACATCGCCGCGGCGAGAACCTATGGGGAGTTATTAAAGGCCAACATTGGCTTCAGTAATGATTTCCGTTCCCAAAGTCCTGATCGTTGGTGGGAAGCCTTGTCCTACATGATTCACGCGTTGTGGGGCGGTGTCACTGCCGCTGCTGCTCAAATTGCCGGTGAGTGTCTCTATGACCCAGAGCTGATTGAAGCGGCTTATCGGGCGACTGGGGCGGTGCTCTATATGTACGATTCCAACGCCACGGCGACTGATCGGATGCTTAAACCAGGAGAAGCCGCATCGACGTACAGCATTGCCGGACCAAACTTAAACCGGCCGGACCTTTCCCGGAACCGTTTTGGCCAATCGATCTTTGCTTCTGATGGCGGCATCTTCGCCCGCCTGTTTCCGGATGGGTACACCGGTGAAGATGACTGGGATATGGGCGAGGAACTGGTTGCCTACCTGAATGGATTTGGGCAGAAGACCTACGTCTACCAGGATAAGCAGGGTGATCTTAAAGCAATCAACGGCCGAATTTCCAAATTAACGAAATCCAGTTACCAGGTTGAAAGCTTTGCCCCTTATATCAATGAGTACATTGACTTAACGAATCAAACCGTTCTCAAATCAAACACGAAAGCGGTGAAGTATTACCGCGAAAATGGGCAGTTTGAATAAATCGAATAGATACCTTTAAGGAGGTGAGAGATGTTTCATGAATGGGGTTCATCAAGTCTAAATTAAGATAGGAGATTTCTACAATGGAAAAAAATGCTGTTAATACAGCAGGTTCGAACACCGATAGTGCGAATGTCAAACTATCAGTTTGGGAAAAAACAGCTTATTCCTTCACTGATATGGCTGGGAACTTGCTATACGTTACGATTTCAAGTTATATTCTTTATTTCTATACTGATGTGTTCAGTATTTCAGTTGGTGGTGCTGGTTTAATCTTGCTGGTTGCCCGTTTCTTCGATGCCGTTAGTGCACCAGTTTGGGGCTCAATCGTTGACCACACGCACACTAAATGGGGTCAAAGTCGACCATACTTCTTATGGCTGGCCATTCCGTTTGCTGTTGCGACATTCTTAGCATTTACCGCACCAAATCTTCACGGTACCGCTAAGTTATGGTATGCCGGGTTCACTTACATCTTGGCTGCCGGGGTTGTTTATACTGGTATTCAAACACCGATTACTGCTATTCTTCCTAGTTTAACCACTAATGGTCAGGAACGGATCAACGCCAACACCTTCCGGATGTGTGGTGGGTCCATCGGATCATTTATCACAAGTACGTTTGCTTTACCATTAGTTGCTTTCTTTGGTAAAGGTAATGATAAAGTTGGTTTCATGTGGACAATGTTCCTGTTTGGTGTTCTGGCCGTTATTCTCTTGTTCCTCTCATTCAAAGGGATGAAAGAACGGACAATTGCTGTTCAAAAGCCAATTCCTTTCAAGGATTCCTTGAAAGCAACTGTTGGTAACAATCCATGGTACATCTTGGTTATTGCCTTCGTTATTTACTGGGTTGCTCAGTCAACTCGTAACGGAATTTCAGTTTACTATGCTAAGTACAACTTAGGTAACGAACAATTAACTTCTGTATTTAACGGACTTCAAGTTCTTGGGATCATCGCAACGATGTGTATTCCATTTATTGTTAAGGTTACTAATAAGACCATGACTATGTTAATTGGTTTGGCAATTGGTGCCTTTGGTCAAATCATGATGGGCTTTGTTGGTAACAACTTTACCCTTGTTATTATCGCTTGGATCATCGGAATCTTCGGTGCTTCAACTGCCATTGCAATGCCATTCGGGATGTTAGCCGATACCGTTGATTATGGTGAGTGGAAGACCGGGATTCGAGCCCCTGGTTTCTTAACCGCCGTTGGTTCAGCCTTCTGTATCCAACTTGGTTCAGGATTCGGTTCATTTATTCCTTCAAAGATCATGGCCGCTGCTGGGTTCGTTGCTAACAAGACCCAAACCGCGCACGCACTGGGCGCAATCCACTTTACATTTATCTACCTGCCAGTGATTATCTACGCGGTTGTTGCCGCAATCATGTGCTTCTACTTCAAGTACGAGAAGATGGAACCACAAATCAAGGCTGATCTTGCAAAGCGCCATGAACAAAACGCATAATTCACATCACTAGAATCTTGGGTGTCACCTAGCAACTTATAATTGGTTTCTGACAGTTTCACTTTGGTCGGTTGTTGACACCCCCAGCTGACCGCCTATTCGGTAGTTAATCCATGCTTGGCACCCCAAGGGCATGGGTTGACTACCGTTTTTATTAAAATGAGGATTACGAAAGGAGTTGAATTGGGATGCTTAAACCAATCTATTTAATTCGGATTGCCCTGCAGGCCGTCATTATCGGCGCCATTTACTTTCTGTACTGTTCAAATCCGGATGGCAGTTTCACACTGCGAATTGGATTCGTCGCAGTTTGGTTGATCCTATCATTCATTAGTCAAATTTACCTCATGCGGTTTCGGGGCTTGTACCCGCGATCGGTTGCCAAGGCGAACGCAAACGGTCATGATGTTGCGGAAATCAACTTCTTCTTGGCCGTTGGGTTACTCGTAATCTACGCGTTAATTGGGCCAATCGTTGCCGTTGGGTTTTACTTCTGGGATCGCCAGTTGAACTAATTAGAATTTTTAAAATCATCATTAAACTAAAAGCCACCGCGAATTCACTGGATTCGCGGTGGCTTTTGTAATGGGTTATTGATTATATGAAACAACGGTGGGTTCACGGGTCACATCAAGAATCATCAGGCTGCCATTTTTAGGCTGTTCACGGACCTCGCCATTTTTAGAGTAAATGGTAGCAAGGTTTCGCAGGTATGTTCCATGTGAAACAACGATGGCTGACTGATCATCCGCTAACTGATTTTGGATGGTGGCCACCGCGCGTTTAATGCGTTTCTCAAGTTGATCCGCCGTTTCGGCATAGTGAAACGGATCGGCATCGTGCATGAAGTCCCGAACCTTAAGCAGGCCATACTGCTTGATTAAATCGGCCTGTTTAAAGTGCTCCAGTGGCCCGCCAATCATGTTCCAGGTCATCGTGCTGTCAATGGCTTCAAACGAACCGAAGTAGACCTCCCGAACGTCCTTGTGGATTTCACGGGGCACGTTAGCAGAACGGTTATTCTTGGCCAAGATAATGTCAAGGGTGTGGATTGCCCGCATCATATCGGAACTCACGGCCAAATCAAAATGAACGTCCTGTAGCTTTTCCCCAGTTATTGCGGCTTGTTTTTCGCCCTTTTCAGTCAGTGGTGAATCAACCCAGCCCTGCATACGGCGGAACTGATTCAGCAACGTTTGACCGTGGCGAACAAAATATATTTTTTTCAATAGTCGACTCCTTAACGTAATATCTATACCTAAGACTTTACTATGTTTAGGGCAAATAGAAAAGTGGCTGGGGTCATCGGGACCGTCATTTTTCGAAAAGGGCGTTATTTTAAGGCTCGTTTAAGCTGGTCTGTGTATTCTAAGCACAATCAATATTCCCCTCCAAACAATATTGATTAAGCAAGCTGTTCGATGATGCAGTAAGCTTTCTTCATGATAGAGATCTCCCCCCTAACAAGATCTCCTCCAATATAAATGATTACGCTGTCCGGCAGAGATGCCGGATATTTTTTTGCGCCGATAAAATCGACCCGGTAAACGTTTAATGGCGGATCGTAAAATAAATATGATTTTTTTGGTGACCCTTAAGCTTTATTTAAGCCGGCTTCGGTATTCTAACGGTATTCCAAATGAAGGGAGGCCAAATTGAAACACCGGTACCAAATTCTAGGGATTATCAAAAATATCGAAACATCTGAAAGGGAGTTTTAATTTGAATCTGAAAAAAACACTGTACACAGTCGCTGCATCAACTGCTTTAATTGCGCCAACATTTATCACGGGGGTTGTCGCTAACGCGGATGTGAAGCCTGACCAACCACAAACGGCACAACGTCATCAAAAGAACGGTGCCCAGTCAACTCATCAAAATAATGATCAATTAAGCGTTGCCCCACGGCAAACTGGCAGCTCAGCAACCTCAGCCAATGATGGCTACAATACCACCGTCACTGCCACCGGGTTACTTAATAAATTGAGCTATAAAGTCAACACAAGCGCTGATAGCGGTGCCGATAGTGATAATCCGTTTTCAATTCGCATTTATAAAGACGGCACGCTTCTTAAAACCATTAGTTCCGACGGTGGAACGTTAAGCGGGTCAATGTGGGTTGGTTCCGGAACCTACACCATCAAAGTCTACACAACCAACGGGGCAAGCCACTGGACCGGTGGATTAACGTTGGGCGGCCTCATTTAAGACCCTCCGTTTCAAATCCCTGATTAAACCCACGACAATCCGACACCACCCAAACAACTGCAGATTTTTTGCTGGATTTAATTGGGGTTTTAGCCACCGGGCGCCAGAGATAAGCAGATAATGCGCCTGTAATGGTTTATTTAGGTCAAATAGAAGGACGATCCAGAATTCATTTTCCGGATCGTCCTTTTAACTGTTTAATTCGTGAAATCGGTTTTATAATAACAGTAAGCAGATTATTTAAGGGAGATGATCGCTAGTTTGGATCGTCAGTTAACAAGATTAAGTAAACGCTTGTCATTTGTTTTGCGGCATCACCCTGACAAAATCGGCATTCACTTGGATCAGTACGGCCGGGTAAATTTGGCAGACCTGATCACGCATTTTAATCGGCACTTTGGCACGCCAATTAACGAAGCAATTATCCGCAAAATTATGGCCCAGAGCGACAAGCAGCGGTATGCGATTGAAGGGACAATGATTCGGGCGCTTTATGGGCACAGTATCCCTGTTAAACCGCTCACCCCGCCAACAATGCCACCAGAGGTCTTGTACCACGGCACGACGCACGCGGCCGCCCGATTCATTGAAACCGAGGGCCTCAAGAAAATGGACCGTGACTTTGTTCACCTCTCTGCCAACGTGAAAATGGCCGTTCAGGTGGGCCAGCGACGCGATCCCAAGCCGGTTATTTTTGAGGTAGCTGCTAGCCGGGCCGCGCAATCTGGCATTTTATTTTACCCAACTGAAAGTGGTGTTTGGCTGGTTGACGCCATGCCGGCAGCGTTTTTGAAGAAAATTCAGGGTTAACCCCTGCGGAGGAACTGAAAATGGCTGATAAACAACCCGAAAAGAAATCCGAACCCCTCAAGATCAGAAAGCCGATTCACGGGCGATGTCCGCGGTGTAACCGGCCGATGATGATCAACTATGGGCTTAATCGGTGTCCCAACTGTGGGTTTATTTTTAAATCGAATTTGAAACTGGATTGAAAGTTCAGACAGCGCTGTTGGCTGTCTGTTTTTGTTTGGCCACAACTTTCAGGAAGTTTGCCACAATCTGGGCACCGACTTTGGGATCAGTCATGATGGATTCCGGGTGGAACTGAACCCCGTACACGTGCTGGCTTTCGTCAGCCACTGCCATAATCTCATGGTCGCCGGTTTCGGCAGTCACCGTTAGACTATCCGGGACCGTTTGCGGATCCACGATCAGGGAGTGGTAACGAGCCGCTTGAAAGGCCGCTGGGCAGTTGGCAAATAATGAGGTGGGTGCGGTTACTCTGACTTCAGAAGGCTTGCCATGCATCAACTGCGGGGCGTGGATGACCTTTGCGCCATAGGCCTGGGCAATTGCCTGATGGCCCAAACAAACGCCGAGGATTGGCACCTTACCTAAGAAAGCATCGAGGACGGCAGGCATGTTTCCGGCATTTTCCGGCCGTCCGGGTCCTGGTGACAGAATCAAACTCTCTGGGTTCAGCTTGGTCAGTTCTGCGACGGAAATCGCGTCGTTTTTGATGACCGTAATCGGGTCGGAACTGATTTCACCGATCAATTGGTATAGGTTATATGTGAAGCTATCATAGTTATCAATCAGATAGTGCATGAGTGACATCTCCTTTGGCTGCTGTTTCCTTTACCGCGTTAACGACCGCACTAGCTTTATTGTTAAATTCTTGATACTCGTACTTGGCGATACTGTCGGCAACAATCCCCGCACCAGAATGAACTACCAGGTTGTCGTCCTGACGATAGGCCAGGCGAATGCCGATACATAGATCAAGATCACCATCAAATCCCAGGTAGCCCAGACAGCCACCGTAGACGCCGCGTTTGCGGTTTTCCAGCTTGCCAATAATCTGCATAGCCGAAATCTTCGGGGCGCCGGAAAGCGTGCCCGCGGGCAAAACGGCGTTGATGATGTCAACGGCGGAGACGTCTTTTTTGGCCCGGCTTTCAACGACTGATCCCATGTGCATGACGTTGGCAAACTTCAGTAAATGACGATAAGCAGTCACCTTAACGGAGCCAAATTCACTGACGGCGCCCAAATCATTTCGGCCCAGATCGATGAGCATATTATGTTCGGAAAGTTCTTTGGGGCTGTGAGTGAGTTCTTCTGCGAATTGATCGTCCTCCCGTTGATCTTTGCCGCGCCGGCGGGTACCGGCAAGGGGGTAGGTGAATAGGGTCCGGTCGCGTTTGGTGATTAACGTCTCAGGGGATGCGCCAATGGTTTCGAAATTACCATGGCGAAAATAGAATTGGTATGGGGATGGACTTTCACGAAATAACGTCGGCACGACCCCAAACAGTGAACCGGTCATTTTGGCGTGTTGCGGATTCGATAAGATGAGTTGAAAGATATCGCCGTCAAGGATGTGCTGCTTGGTTTCAGCAACCTTTTCAGTAAACTCTGAAAGTGAAAATTGTAATTTCAGTGGCGTCATTGAAAATGATGGTAATGGCCGTTCGCCGGTGACTGCCAGAACGCGGTCCTTTAAGGCAGTGAGTTTGGCAATAACTGCATCATACTTTTCGGCGACTTTTGGGGTTGGCACAATCTGGCTGAGAGTCACCGTTTGCGTCGCGTGGTTATAGGCGATGACCTGGTTGACCAGAACCAAATCGGCATCGTTTAGGTTCATCGGATCGGTGACCTGGGGAAGCTGCGCCGTGGTGGCATACTTCGCGTAATCGTAACTGAAGTAACCTGCCAGCCCGCCAAGAAATGGTGGCATGGCCGGCAGCCTTGGGGTGCGATTGGCAGTTAGAATGCCTTCAATGACCGGCTTTAATGCGGTTGTTTCACGGGAAACATGACCATCTTTCGTCGTGGTTGTCAGTTCCCCGTTACGATAAGTAAAAGATTCGACCGGGTTAAACCCAATGAATGAATAGCCGTCTTCGGTTTTCTTGGGTTTCCCAGTTAGCAGGAAGCAGGGATGATCAGGATTATCAAATGCCTGGGTAACGGCAATCGGGTCAAATGCGGTCGCTTGAAACTGCAGGGTTACCGGAACCGCCGGGTAATCGTTCAAATATGGTTTAAGTTGTTCGAATGTCATATGATAGCCTCCAAAAAAGTCCATAAAAAATCCGTCCCAAACAAGCTCGACTTGTTAAGGACGGATTTTCCGCGGTGCCACCTTAATTTGACAAACTAGCCAGTCATTTTTCAATGATCCAGCCGTTTATCACCCTTAGCGAAGTGCCAACACACTTCCGACAACTGACGTATGTCTGAACGTTTCTCCATACTTGCAAGCTTTCAGGAGAACCCTCTGTGGTCCATTTAACTGTCTGCGTTCGGCTGCATTCTCATCACCGGCAACTCTCTTTACGGGCATAACAATCTTGATCTCCACATCAATGGTTTATTTAGGACGAATATTTAATTGTTAACAGAATAGTTGAATTCTCATAAAATGTCAAGAATTTCAGAATGATTCGTTATCAAATTTTGGGGTAAATCCAGTCTCGGGTTAGCTTAAAATCCGAATGTTTAGTCGAAAATGCTAATTTTTTTCGAAAATGATTTTTACATTACCACCATGTATCGCCGAAGCCACGCCATATATAGAAGAATTCATATTTTCAAAGTTCCATTTCAACCTGAACTTTATCCCGGACCACAGGGACAATTTTACGAATTTGATCATTTGTGTTGACAAGCCGAATAAATCATTATATGCTTACAGCAATTAAAATTTAACTTTTCTAAGGAGATTCTAATCATGACGAAGGAAAATCGCTGCATTAGCAGAATTAATCGATTTTATTACTATTGGTTCAGGTAGTGTTCGTATCGGACAGGATGCGGGCACGTTACAGCATCCTGTGCGACCAATAGTTTTTCGGCATGATTAACGGTCACACAGTAATTTTTTCAAAATACTGCGGGACCGATTTAATCGGAATCTTTCCAAATAACACGACCAAACTCCCGCGGTGTTTTGAACACTGCGGGAGTTTTATTTTATGAAAATAGCAGTTTTATAATTTGAAAATAATGAAAAGAGGATGTTAGCATGATTATTAAAGTAAAAGCAGGACAGGCACACATTATTGATGAGCTTCAACGACGGTTTGGCGACAGCCACGATGTATTCGTTCATAACAACCGGGTGGCCGTGCAGGGAATTGATGAAAGCGACCTTAACTCAGAGGAACGGGCCGCAGCGGACGAAATTATTGATAACCCACCGGCAGCCGTTCAGGGCAGCCGCCTCTTTCATCCGGAAGACACGATTGTTGAAACGGCCCACAGCCAAATTGGTGGCGATAACTTTACCATGATGGCTGGCCCGTGTTCGGTTGAATCTGCAGAACACGTGATGAAAATGGCCGCCGTTGCTAAAGAAGGCGGCGCGACCGTTTTGCGAGGCGGCGCATTTAAGCCCCGGACCTCGCCATACTCCTTCCAAGGATTGGGTGAAGATGGTCTGAAATTCTTGCGAGCCGCCGCTGACGCATACGATTTGGATGTGTTAACTGAGGTCATGGATCAGGATCACGTTGATATGATCGCCCAGTACACCGATATTTTCCAAATTGGGGCTCGGAACATGCAGAACTTCTCGTTGCTGAAGGCCGTTGGTAAAACCAACATTCCGGTGATGTTAAAGCGGGGGATGTCGGCCACCATTGACGACATCTTAAACGCCTCTGAGTACATTGCTGCCGGTGGCAATCACCAGATCATCATTACGGAACGGGGCATTCGGACCTTTGATAACAAGTACACCCGCAACACGCTGGATCTTGGTGCTGTACCGGTATTGCAGAAGTTAACCCACTACCCAGTGATCGTTGACCCAAGTCACGCCGCCGGTCATACCGAATTCGTGATTCCGGAAGCGTTAGCCGGAGTAGCTATTGGTGCCAGCGGGTTGGTTGTTGAAATTCACGACGACCCGGCCCACGCCTTCTCCGATGGCGCCCAGGCACTCAAACCAAACGAATACCTTGAAATGACCCAGAAAGCTGCCGCCATTCGTGAAGCGCTCAATATGCCCGTCCACGAGAAAAGTGAGGTTGAATTATGAAAATTGTTGAAGTTAAATTACCAGATCATTCCTACAATGTTGAAATTGAAACCGGCATTTTAAATTGCACCGGTCAGCTGGTTTCCAGTGTCTGGCAGCAGCGAAAAATTGCGTTGATTTCAGACAGTAACGTTGCGCCGCTCTACCAGCAACAGGTAGCCGATTCCCTCGAGGCAGTTGGCTTTACCGTTCATAACTACCAATTTCCAGCTGGCGAAGCGTCAAAATCGTTAACCGTATTAGCTGATCTGACGCGTGACATGGCGGCTGACGGATTTAACCGAGACGATGGCGTCGTTGCGTTAGGCGGCGGGGTTACCGGCGATTTGGCCGGCTTTGGGGCCGCTTCCTACATGCGCGGCATTAGCTTAATTCAAATTCCCACTTCCCTATTAGCCCAAGTGGACAGTTCGGTTGGCGGCAAAACTGCCGTTGACCTGGACACGACCAAGAATATCATTGGCGCCTTCCACCAACCTGATTTGGTAATTATTGATCCAAACACCCTGCAGACGCTGGATCGCCGTGATTTGGTTGAAGGCTACGGCGAAATCGTGAAGGAATCAGCCTTAACTGATGGCCAACTTTGGGATCTGGTTAAGAAGATTCAGTCTCCAGAAGATATTATTGAAAACGCCGAGGAACTGAGTGAGTTGTCGATTCAGTACAAGGCAGACGTTGTAATGGCGGATGAAAAGGAAGGCGGCTTGCGTCAGGTCCTTAACTTCGGGCACACAATTGGCCACGCTGTGGAAGCCCTCGCGGATGGTGATTTGCGTCATGGCGAAGCTGTCAGTATTGGGATGGTGGCCATTTCCCGAGTTTTTGAAGAGAAGGGCTTAACTCAGGCAGGAGTAACGGATAAATTGATTGATCGCCTTGATGCGGTTGGCCTGCCGTTAACTTCCCCGTTATTAGATGATGACGCGGTCTTCGATAAGATTAAGAATGACAAGAAGAATCGTAATGGTCACCTAAACTTGATCTACTTACACCAAATTGGCGGACCGGCAATCAAGTCGATTCCAAGCGATGAGATTCGCGATTTCTTGAATATTAAGACGTTGCAGCGATAAGCGTTTCACGTGAAACAAAAAATTGTTAAAGTCGGTTCCTCATTATAAAAGGGACCGGCTTTTTCGTTGAGATCATGGTAGACTGGCACTGAAGAATGAACCGATGGATGTAAAGGAAGCATGACTATGGCTAAAATTCGACCGTCAATTCCCAATTTTTCATATACAACAACGCCTGCCTATCGCCAGCGTCTGGAGGAAACCGTAACCCAGCATTTACCCGCCGGAGCGACTTTAGTGGCCCGCAATTTCGCGCGATCAACGGCTAGTTCATATTGGCTGCTGAAGCTGAATGCCAAAGCGCCCTTTACCTGGATAACGGTGCGAATTGCGACCCATCAGGTTTGGCTTCAGCACGCGCAACAGTTGGAAATTTTGTGGGAGGATACCCATAACTTTGACCAGTTGGGGCAATTATTGGTGCGGCAACTGACTCCGGAGACGATCGATCAAGCCAGCTTCACGCTCACCGCGGCGGATTTAGCGACGATTCAGTTGCTTAAAACGTTGGAACGGGACCAGTTGATCTGGTTTATTCGCATGCCTCCGGAAATTTCAGATGCCCATAAGGCGCAGCGCTTTGATCTGCAAACGGATTTTATGGCAACGCAACTCATGTTGGGGGATCGGAATAATGCCAATCATTTGTTGGTACCGGTTAATGAACCCCGATTTCAACATCGGCTGGCTGATTTCTTTGGGAAGAACCTGCTATTTTCTCAATTTACCAAGCACCACCTGTTGAAGCTGCTGCCGACTAATCAGTGGCTGCAACCGATCATGGCTGCCCAACAACCTTCACCAAATTGGCGTCAGGAAATCGTGGATGCATATGGCCACGAATTTGCGGAGATGTGTTTCGCTGAAATTCGGTCCCGAGTTCGCAAAGAACGCCGGATCGAAAAGAAGAAAACGGATTAACAATTCTGAGTTTAACTGAGCATATGAAGGAATCCTTCTATATATATACGACATATAGTGATTATTTCCCTCTAAATAACGAAAAGCCTTAATCAATGGTGCGATAAGTGATAAAATATAGTTTGTATGAAGCGCTTTCACGCTATATGTCGTACATAAAATGAACTATCCAAGTAGGTGGAAGCTCATAAAATTTTGGAAGGATGTCGTTAGTTATGAGAAAATCATCGACTAAAACATTACTTGGTTTTTGTGGCCGCATGCTGGAGATGATCTTGATCACTTTTGGATTTATTCTGTTAGGCACGCGGCCGGTCGGAATTAATTCCCTCATTTTTCTGTTGGCTGTGTTGGCATTATTCGTGGCCCAGTTTATTTATTTTCAACGGCGGGGGCCGCGGCAGAATCATAACCAGTGAATTAAGAAACTGTTTGAGATCTCTAAAAG
>NZ_AZFZ01000070.1 GCF_001435895.1 Lentilactobacillus parafarraginis DSM 18390 = JCM 14109
GAAACGTTATTAAAGATTAAAAACAGGTTCTAAGGTTCTCGTAAAACTGTCTAGGGTCCGTCTTAAAACATTGCTTTAAAGCATCCTCATTGGTTATAATTCTTGTAAAACGAATTGAGGCCATTAATCATGACAATCCCCAAACGTTACGAGATTACTGATGAACAGTGGACACGGATTGAAGATCTATTTCCACCTTATCGAACTGGTCGACCAGCTAAACTATCCAATCGTCAAGCCTTTAACGGTGTCCTTTGGTTATTAAAAAGTGGCGCCGCTTGGCGCGACTTACCTGAACGATATGGTCCCTGGAAAACGGTTTATAGCCGCTTTCGTCTTTGGACTGATGCGGAATTGTTCGAAAAGATGTTTGAAAGTCTGATTGATGATCCTGACTTAGAAAACGTTAGCTTAGACTCAACCAGTATCCGAGTTCACCAAAAAGCCACTGGTGCTAAAAAAACGCCCGCTGTCTCGTCAAAAACCAAGCCATCGGCTTAAGTCGTGGCGGTCGCACGACTAAGATTCATGCGGTCGTTGATGGTCTAGGTAATCCACTACGATTTCTGTTAACCGGTGGGAACGTTCACGATAGCCAAGCTGCCCGGCCCCTACTAAATCAGCTAAGCTTGGCAGGCGTAAATGTGATTGCGGATAAAGCATATGGAACAGCAGAACTTCGGCAGTATATTGAAGCCGAACATGGTCAGTACACAATTCCACCTAAAAGCAATACCGTAAATCCATGGCCTTGCGACTATTACGTTTACTGTGAACGACATTTAATTGAAAATTTCTTTAACCAAATTAAAAACTTTCGGCGCGTAGCGACGCGCTTTGATAAGCTAGCTCATGTCTTTTTAGAAACTATTTATGTGACAGCTGTTTTGACTTGGCTCAAATAGTTTTCAGACGGGCCCTAGTTGTTTCATTATGACCCAATGCATTTTTATATGGTAGATTGTAAAATTAAACCGAACACTTGAATAAAAAAGCCGCAGCGCCTTTAATGGTAATTGTCTAAAACAACCATAAAGGAACTGCGACTCATGACTAGTTTATCATCTCAAGAACGCACTGTCATTCAAACTTTACTCGAATTGAATTATTCTGTTCGTGCCATTGCGCGCTTTATTAAACGCTCTCCTTCAACCGTTTCGATTGAAATTCATCAAGTTACACCCTATAAAGCTGAGATTGCTCATGCGTTGGCATTGAAAAAACGTCATCTACGTGGTCGTCATGACACGCTAACACCAGCTATCGCTGTCTTTTTGAATCACCACATTGGTATATTGAAGTGGTCACCAGAAACCGCTGCGCATGTTTTAGGGTTACCTTTCAAAACGATTTATAATTGGCTCAATGCTGGACGACTCAAACTGTCATTAGCTGATTTACCTGACAAAGGTATCCGTCAAAAGCGTCAATCTGATGGTAGACGACAAGTATTTGTGCATGGTCGTTCGATTGAAACGAGACCTGAAAGTGTGAAAGCACGACAAACCTTTGGACATTTTGAAGTTGACACCATGCAATCGGGTAAAAGACGTGGCGATGTGCTGGTGACAATTACTGAAAGACTAAGCCGGCAACATATCGTGAGACAGGTCACTGGGCGCAATAGTCAGGCAGTGACGCCAGTCTTAATTCGTTTTTTTCAAGGGATCAAAAATGCCAAGTCAATCACTGTTGATTGTGGGCGAGAATTTGCAAAATATAACGAAATCGAGCAAAAACTAGGCATTCCAGTCTATTTTGCGTACCCATATTCACCAGAAGAACGTGGGAGTAATGAGATATTAAATCGATACGTCCGTCGTTTTATACCGAAAGAACGCAAAATTGAAACAGTTAGCGCCAAAGAATTAGATCAAATTAATCATTGGCTCAATGCGAGACCAATGAAAACACTCAACTGGCAATCACCACGAAAGGTTTTTCAGCAGTTTGCAGTGTTCGGTTAATTCTTGCAATCTACCATTTTATATTTGATGATGACCACGGTGCCGTGGGATATCTGAAATTGAACACGGCAGATGCACAATCGGAAAATACTTTCAAGGACGCTCTAGAAATTGAACGTATATACATTCGCCACGCTTTTCAAAACCAAGGCCTCGGTGAGATCTTATATAACCTTGCAAAGACTAAGGCTACCCTCTTAGGTAAAAAACAAGTTTGGTTAGGAGTTTGGGAATACAATCAAACAGCCATCACATTTTATCAACACTACGGTTTTGAATTCGCAGGTAGCCGCACCGTTCATCTTGGTGATGCACCCCAAATCGATTTGCTAATGGTCAAACATCTGTGATTAAAATGATTAACTACGTAAAAAGCCCTCAGGATTGGCATTGCCAACCTTGAGGGCCTTTTATGTAGTTATACTATGATTAGAAATTAAACTTCTCACCATAGATGTCAGCTTTACGAACACCTGCATCTTGGAGCAACTTCATCGTGCCGACCATCATTGGCGTTGAACCACCCACAATATAGAAGGAATTGCGATTTTTAGCAACAATCGTTTTGACTTGATTTTCTTTTAAGCGTCCCACTTGCGATGCATAATCTAGATTAGGGTTTTTCACCGCTAAATCCTGCAAATCACTCTCATAGATTAAATCTTCTTGTTTCGACGCCACACGGATAAAGGACACCTTGTGCTTATCGATCAGCGACCTGGTGAGTGAAATCAGTGGGACCGATCCCACCCCTGAGCCGATAAAGACTAAATGCTTGCCTTCATTTTCCTTAATCGATTCTGACAATCGCCCATAAGAGCCATCAATCTTGACCTTGGCACCCACTGGTATTTTGTCTAACTTTGCGGTAAAATCACCCCAATTACGGATGGCAAAAACCAATTCTCGCTGCGCCTGGTCATAGCGCAAAATTGAAAATGGGTGCATCTCTTTAAAACCATCAACTTCTGGAAATGAAATATAGACAAAATCACCCGGATGAATCTGCGCATTTTTATTAAGACGGATGACCAACTCAGTTACAGAATGGGCCAACTTTTTATTGGCGATGAGTTGCCCATGTCTCGCGAGGAGCGGCTTACCAAAGTGATAATACAGATACATCACCGCGGTCACACCTGAGTAGACAAAGAACAATGTCATGAATGGCGTGATCGTCACAATGTAGGGTATTAAAATAACGTGTGCAAACACTAACAACGTGGCCACAATATTTAAACGATGGAGCCATACCGAGACTTCATAGCTCAAAATCTTTTCAATGGTTGTCTTGATCTTTCGGAGCACTTTACTTCTTGATGTTAACCAACCCGACATGAAGAAAATTGAGTAGGCCGCAATCCCAATAAAGATGATTAAAGCGATATCACCAGTCTGTTTAATTAACCCTGAGGATTGCAACATCATTTTGTGTGTAAAAGCCAAGACAATCGCACTGACACCCAGGATACCATGGACAAAATACATCTCTGGCAAACCGATCAATTTGTCAATCCACTTCGGTTTGATGGAAATAGCAATGGCAAAAAGCATCCAGACGTACGCGATGATCCCAATTTGTGAAGCGAATAGATTTGACATATTGATTGTGTTTTGCATCCCCTGTGATAGGGTCTGGATTAACGGTAGTGGCAAGACAAAAATAGCTGCCATCCAGAAAAGTCCGAGCCAATATTTATGAGATTTTAGCATGTGTTTCGCCCTCTTGTCTTGTAAAAATAAACCCACTTAAATTGTCAGGTAGTGCTAGGTCAGGATTCACCATTAAGGCCGTCGCCCACACATCAACTTCCTGGAGCGCTTGGCCAATCACCGTTGTTTGTAGGATATCGTCGACAGCTCCCTTAATATGGTGCCCCCGTTCAGAAATGCCCGATGTGGCAATCGCCCCGGTTTTTAGCTGGACCGTCTTAATAATGCTATAACGATCGGTCGGATCAACAATGCCGATGTCAAATACCCAGTCCGATTGCTCCCGGGTCTCCATCTGCATATCACCCCCACCGATCAAGTTCACCGCTTGTACACTGGGAAATTGGAATAGGGGCACAAGGAATTTTGAAAAGCCAACTTCAATCGACCAGCCCTTCACAAAACCAGAGGGTTCAAATTCACCATTGTAGTTGGCATCAAAAGCATCATGCGTTGCTAACTTAGCTGCTAAACTTGAGGCAAAGACGAAATAAAGATCTGGCGACATCGTCAGGGCCGTGATCTCACCACGATTATAGCGACTGACCTCAGAATCAGCTAAATACGGTGAAAAACGGGTATTGATTTGCTCTAAATATACTTCTAACAGATTTTGAAAGTGTTCTATTTTAGTGAGCAACGCCGGCTTCTCGGCTGTCTCATCCAAAACAATTTGGCTAGTAAAAACCGTGCCCATTGTGTGATACACAAAACTCAACATGGTATGCCCTTTGATACGCTTAGAATGCATTTCCATATGCCTATACCTCTACCTTATTATACTGCTTTATCTAGTGCAGATTGTAGTGATTGGGTGTAACCTTCATATGTCACGGTTGCCCCAGAGATAGCTTGGATATCAGCGGATTGGGCTTTCTTTGTTTCAGAGATGTAAACGGGTTCAGCCTGGTTGTCAATTGCCTGACTGCGGCCTTCACCATCTTCACTTGTACTATGAACCATCGTCACGTCGGTGATTTTCCCGCCAGAAATGGTCACTTTAACCTGGACGTTACCCCACTGGGTGCTCACAGATGAGCCCTTATAAGTGCCATCCTTATACTTGCCGCTCGAACTACTCGTCGAAATCGTCGATGAACTCGAACTAACACTGGTGGTGTCACTTGTGCTGTCAGTCGTCGTTGCTTGACTCGTGGTGGTCGCACTAGCATCAGTCGATGATCCTTTATTCATTTGTAACAACCAGTAAGCATCTAAAACCATCGCGACCGCGATTAAACCTGTGACCAGAACTGCAAGAATTTTTTTCATAATTGAACCTTCTTTTTAACTTTTTATATTATTTGCTTTCTAACTGTTGTCAGTTTAACTGCTATGGATTAACCCAACCTTAAGTGGACACTAACTGAACCTTAAAAAAATAATTTCACCAAATATTTGCAATAAAAGCGCAATTAATAATTGTACCTTTTCTTGATAGTCAATAACTTTTTCTAAATCAAGATTAATAGAGTCCCCATTAGTATGAATTAATTTATTTCGGCACTCCATTCCCTTCCCAAGTGCTGCTCTCAATTCTTTAGGTATTTTCCAACCAAAAATGGGATTAAAGACTTTATCACTTGTTAATTTAACAATTGATGGACTCGGTAAGTTCTCAATTAGTAGTCTAAGTTCAGTGCTCTGACTACTAAAAGCTTCTTTAACACCAATTTCTGCTGCCATAGCCAAAGATACATACCTTATTCTTAAATCTATAATAGATTTGCTGTGCTGCAAAATCAATAACGATAATGGTATGTTTTGATTGTGAATGATACAACTTCCTAATCGTTTTAAGTTATCCTCATCAGATAAGGACATGCTCATAGTTCTATCTGGGAAAATGATTTTCAAGTTTAAGGGACAATCTGTCCAAGTGCCATCATTAAAATTTATTTGGAGTTTCTTCGTTATTTTGTTTGAATCCAAATTAACCAAATTAAAAAAACCAACGAGATAATTTATAATCTTAGTGTCAATCTGTAGTAGTTTATCAGAAATTTCTTTACTGATTTCAGGATTATCTTTAAATCCCTTTTTTTCATCAAACGCAGCTTTATCAACGTTGAAGTTTAAAAAAATTCAATGGTTTTATTCTTAAATATTATTGATTTAACTTCACCAGAACTTAAATTTAAGGTAGCTGTACCGTTAACTAAATCGTCTTCAAAAATAATAGTGCGTTTTAAAATAGCCATCTTGTCCTCCTAAACTTCAAAACTTATATACATTATGCGTTTAATCTGTCTTACTCTCTTTATTTTCTATGGGGTAAATTTGCTTCTGATTTTTTAAGCCAACCATCAAAATTTTTTTTAGTACCCTCATAAACATCATATGCGCTTGGATATTTTTTTTGAAATTCACTCTTAAAATCTTCGAACGAATAATCATCTGGCAATGAATTTCTAACCTTTTCAAGTTTTTTATTAATCCCCTTAACCAGATTTCCCTTCTTTCCTTTACCTAAATAAATAGGATTTCCATGACTGGTTACGCCTAATGCTTGAGCAGCACGAAACGCCGTTTCTTTCACTTTAAACACTGGGTCATTTATAGCAAGTCTAGCAAGTATATCTTTAGACTGCTTGCAATCATATTCTTTTAAAACATTTACAGCAGACAAACGTTCACGCCAACTGTTTTTATTATTTGCTTTCTTTTTCAACTCTTCAATGTTTCTTGGTGTTTCTTTTATCATAAATATCACTCCTACTTTAATGTCCAAGCAACTACATAGCTATTGCTTTTTAATCAAACAAATTTCAATCATTCTAAAGCAAAAAATACACACTGGTTACAAGAAATATTTCTTCCTATACAAGTTTTCTGTATAATAGACCAAGCAAGAAGTTTTAAGGGCGGTGGCTGTCTTTTCCCTTGCGAGGTGAGGCCCATGGGAACATGGAATAATCTTCAGAAAGGTTTCACAGTCAATGAGCGTCTTCCAGACACTCTCGTTGATGTTGCTGTTTGCAATGTTTATTTTGGCGTTGCTAACATACATCGACAAAAGGAACAAATAAAAAAGCCGCCCTGCGTAACTTTGGTCGGTTACAGGGCGACAATGTAGTTTTGTAATCTAGGCCACCGCCTTTAAAGCGGCTTGTATGGGAAGTCCTGTTCCAGCGGGGCTTCCTTTTTCTGTCTTTATTATAGCATGTCCTTTAAAAACTGGCTAACGTTTCAGACTTTGATCAGATTCAGGATCAGGTTGTTTGATTTTCGGATTCTGTTTAGCAAACGCTTGTAGCTGCTTTTGCGTTCGATCACTAATTTCCTGGTGCACATCGGTTAATTGATTTTTTAATTCTGATTTTTGTTGTGGATTAGTTGATTGCTTAACTTGCAGTTGCAAGCCTTGATAGGACTTATTAAGATCCTGGGCTGATAGCTTTTTTAAATCATGCTCAGGCTCTTTTTGTGCTTCTTGTAAGCCTAATTGTTTGGTTAACCCGTCACTAAGCTCAATCACTTTGTTGCTAACTTGCTGGATTTCACTTAAAGCACTATGGATCACGGCTTTATCTTTGGCCCAGGTAGCTACATACCCGAGGGAGTAATTGCCCGTATCAACCCCAATGTTTTGCATGGCGACATATGCAATCGCTTCGGCTTGGGTTTCCTGATAGGCTCGTGGCCGATCTTTAAAGGCTGATTTTAACCCGTGTAGCTGGCTATGTGCATATTCGTGATATAAAGTCTTTAGTTTCAAAGCATTGTCGGGCTCATCGCCACCAATAACGATTTCACTAGTGCTAGGTTGAAAATAGCCTTTAGCGCCACCAAGTTCTGACAATCTCTTTTCACTGACTTTAATATCAGTATTGTTATTCAAATAATTTTTGAGTTCGTTGTATAGGTTAGTAACGTTTTTATGATCCGCTAAATTTTCTTTGACAAAATCTTTAGCACTTAGGACTGGTTCGCCGCTTGTCTGTGATATGTCAAATACTGGAATATAGCGATAACCAACTATGGCTTTTTCTTCGGTCGTATCAAGCCTTTTCTGATCCTCTGGAGTTAGTTTTTTAATAATAGGGGCCGCAATCCTGATCCCTTTTTCTCCTTTATTTACTGATCGTTTAAAATCATTCTGCCATTTTTTAAAGCCTGCAACTTGGCTGGCACTTGGATTTTGAGAATAGATAAGGTCAATATTACGTTGGCTATACCGGTGAAACTTTGCTACGGTATCAAGATAAATTTTAAATTTTTCACTATCAGTTAGTTTTAAAATTTCTTTTTCGGCATTTTCGACAAGCTGCCTTTTCCATTTTTCAGTTTCAACTTTACTTGGCATGATTAACCCTCCTCGGCGTCTACAAACTCTACAGAATTATCAATTTGGGGTAACTTGATAGATTGTGTGCCGTAAAGTGCTAAATATTCAGCATTCTTTTTTTGCCACGCAACTTGAATATATTTGCCATTACCCGCAACTTCTGATAGGTACTTATAACTGCTTTTATCCGTCAAAATAGGTAATTCGCTTGCTAATGCTTCCAGTTCATTTTTCATGATATATCCTCCTTCTTTTACAATTACACTCGTTGGTTAGGTTCACTTTTTGGTTTTTGAAAAGTAAACCTAAATGACGAGTTCACCAACCGAAACAACGTGCAGGGCGGTAGGCAGGTTCTAATCAAAATCAAAACTTAATTTGTGGCCGTCAAGCTTTAACTTGGCGTCAAACAACTTTCCTTTTTTGCTCTTGAAACCCTTTAATTTGCTCGTTTCCCCCTTGGTGACCAACGCTTTAATTGCGGTCTTCCCGAGCGTCTTGCTACTCCATTTCTTAGGTAAGGTAAAATCTTCACCTTGCTTGGGTTTCACAATGTAAAACTTCTGTTTATTTAACACGGTTGCTTGTGGTGTTTCTAAGAAGACTTCGGCGGCTTTTTGCGCTTGCTGTTGGTGATTAATTTGTTGCTTAATGGCTGCACTGCCGGTTAATTGTGTCGGAACATCAGCAATCAACTTCGCCACAAACTTCTTAATTTGGCTCAAAAAATTATCCGGGGTGCGTTCTTCGGTACTGATTTGCTGTAACGCTTGCTCCCATTTAGCCGTCATTTCTGGACTAGTTAGCAAGGGTTCGAGTTCAACCGCTTTACATAAAGTAATTCCGGCTTCACTGACGTGGAGATTGTTCTTTTCAGTAACTAAATAGCCACGTTTCTTTAACACTTCCAGCACATTGGCCCGGGTTGCACTTGTCCCAATGCCTTGCACATCTTTAAGAATCGCTTGGGCTTCTTCATCATCAAGCGTTTTGCCGGCGGTCTTCATGGCCGTAATCAGGGTACCTTCGGTAAAGGGTACCGGAGGTGTTGTTTCTTTTTGCGGCGTTTGCAGATTTGCTTGAACTTGGTCGCCTTGGTGAACGAGCGGTAAAGTTGCTGCTTCTTGCTGATCGGCTTTGTGATCATCAAATAAAGCTTGCCAACCTTGCTTAGTTGGGACCTTACCGGTTGCTTTAAAATTGGCGTCACCAACTTGGGTAATAATGGTAGTTTCCTCGTACTCGTACGGATCAGCAAACATCGCTAACGTCGTTCTTAAAACCAAGTCATAGACTTGTTGCTGTAATTTAGGTAAGCTGGCTAGTTTCTCTTTAGTCGGCACAACTTTAGCCATGATAATGGCGTAATGTTCTTCAACCTTTTTCCCATTGACGTAACGTTTATTTGGGGTGGTATTGGTTAAAGCGACTTGCTTAGAAGCTGTTTAGTATCTTTGATTTTGACCAAATAATTTGATAAACTACNGCAACTTGGCTTCATATAAACTTTGAATGGCCGCTAAGGTTTGGCTGGCGCTGGCGTGATAACGTTTATTCATGGCACTTTGGAGACTAGATAGCGAGAATAGTTGGGGACTAGCTCGTTTTTTGTCTTGTTTTTGGACGTCCTTGATTAACCCCCCCTGTGAGCCTTTCTGAACGTGTTTAGCTTGCATGAATGTCATTAGCCCTGTTTCGTCTTTAAACCGCTGATAGGGGTCTAATTTTGCGAAGAATTTTTGCTGATTAGCAAGAATTTCAGCATTTAGTTCAAAATAGGGTTCCGGCTTAAAGTTTTTGATTGCCTGGTCCCTTTGATAGACCATATACAAGGTTGGCGTCTGCACGCGACCAATTGAGTATACCCCGCGTACCCCGTTTTGTCTGGTTCTGGTGCAAAGTTTACTCAGGGAGAGTGCATCCTGTATCATGAATTGAAACTGGAGGTTTTCAGATGACTGATCATTTTAAAGGACGGCAATTCAATCAATCAGTGATTACTTTTGCCGTAGGCTACTACTTGCGTTACAACATCAGTTATCGAGATCTAGTTGAAATGATGCGCGACCGTGGTATTTTCGTGCATCACACAACCCTCATGCGTTGGGTACAACATTACTCACCGATTATGCGGGCTCTATGGCGTAAGCGCCATCGGCGCACTTCCAAAAGTTGGCGTATGGATGAGACCTATATCA
>NZ_AZFZ01000071.1 GCF_001435895.1 Lentilactobacillus parafarraginis DSM 18390 = JCM 14109
CAGTCTGTCTTCATACTTTCAAGTTTCAGCTGATATTAAATAATGTTCAATCTTGCTCCTAAGTATGAGCGTAATAAACTGCTTATTTTTTATACCTTGAACGTGGCCGCCCCACGTAAATCTAGCGAGAAAGGATGTATGTACTATGAAACGAGAAGAACTAAAGAACTTAAATGTACCAGAAGAAGCAATTGACAAGATTATGTCAATGAATGGTACTGACATCGAGAAAACCAAGTCGGGTTTTGGTGATGTGGATGCAATTAAGCAGGAAAACGATACGCTGAAGACTCAGTTGACCGAACGGGATAAGGACTTAAAGGGGTTACAGAAGCAGGTTAAGGACAATGAAGATCTATCCAAGCAGTTTACAGACCTTCAGGATAAGTACAAGACCGATACCGAAACTCTCAATCAACAGTTATCTCAAACTAAGCTGAATAGTGCCCTGAGTAATGCTTTAACTGCTGCTAAGGTGCGCAATCCGAAAGCTGCCGAGGCTTTACTAGATATGGACAAGATTAAGTTAACTGATGATGGCAAACTGGATGGCTTGGACGATCAGCTAGCTTCCATTAAAGAATCTGACGGTTATCTTTTTGATAAAGGCACGCAAGGCCATTATGATCCTAAAGGTAGCAATGGTTCTGCTGATACAGACGAAGTTCAAACACTTGTAGACGCATTTAAACAATAAGAAAGAAGGAAATAATTTATGGCAACAATTAACTATGCTGAAGCTTATCAACAAGCGATTCAGCAAGCATTCTATGATGGTCATCTGTTCTCACAAGACTTATGGAACTCACCATCTAACAACGTGATTAAATTTGATGGTGCTAAGCATATCAAAGTACCTCGTTTAACTATTGATGAAGGACGTAAGGATCGTGCCCGTCGAACAATTACTCAACCAGCTGCTAACTATAGTAACGATTGGGATTCTTACGAGTTGACTAATGAACGTTATTGGAGCACCTTAGTCGATCCATCTGATGTGGATGAATCCAATATGGTTATCAGTATTGCTAACATTACTAAGCAATTTAACTTAGACGAAAAGATGCCTGAAATGGATCGTCAGATGTTTAGCAAGCTATATTCTGAAAAAGTTGCAGCTAATGATGGTGGTATTACAACTGATACCCTCGATGAGAAGAACATTCTGACAGCCTTTGACCAAATGATGGTTGATTTTGATGAAGCTCGAATCCCTGGTACCAATCGTATTTTGTACGTAACTCCAGCTATTAATGCTATCTTGAAACGAGCAGAATCAATTAATCGTTCATTAGTATTGAAAGATGCCAACAAGGTTCAACGGACAGTTTACAGCTTGGATGATGTCACTATTAACGTTGTCCCATCTGATTTGATGCAAACTGCTTTTGACTTCTCGGTAGGTTCAAAGACCGTTGACACTGCTCAACAAATCCAAATGTTCTTAATTTACAACGGTGTCCAAATTGCGCCACAGAAGTATTCGTTTGTCGGTTTTGATGCCCCATCCGCTGCTAATAGTGGTAACTATTTGTACTACGAACAATCATACGATGACGTTTTGTTGCTTAAGACCAAAACTAAAGGCATCCAATTTGTTGTAGCACCCGCACCAACCCCAAAACCGTAAGCCCCGCCGATACCAAAGCGGTGGCTGACAAAGGTGGGGCTACCTTTAGTGGGAACTAAACTTAAAGAAAGAAGGCTATTAAATTGGCAAATCGAACAAAACAACAATTAAAGGTTTATCAAGGTGATAAATTGATTGCGACTGGTGATGCTGGTAAAACATCTGTGCACGCGGATTTACCAGAAGGGGATTATCCAGCAGGCACTTTTAAAGAAAGTTTTTATGATACTGGAGACAAAACTGAATCGGATAAAGTAGATGTTCCAGGTGTTTTATCATTACATCCTCCGGGAGTACCACAAGTTAGTTTAAAAGCGGGTGACGGTAAAGTTACGGTAACCTACGCGGCTATTGATGGTGCAACTGGGTACGAGATATGGGCAAAAAAGGCCTCGGAAAATTGGCCGGCATCTCCGGTTCAAACAGTTGACAATAAAACATTAAGTGTTGATGTACCTGATTTAGTTAATGGTACAGAGTATACTTTGGCAGTTGTGGCGGTTAATGCTTATGGTAAGTCAGATATCGGGGCAACGGGTGCAAGTAATCATGCAACACCAACAGCACCGACAGTAAACGTAACGGGTGTGACGCTTACAACAGATACTCCTTTAGATCTTAAAGTTGGTGACACTCACCAAATCCTAGCCAACGTTGAACCCGATAATGCAACTGATAAGGTACTAACTTATGACTCAGCTGATAAAACCTTAGCTACGGTTGATGATAAGGGATTAGTAACAGCTGTTAAAGTCGGCGAAGTTGATATTACGATCGCTTCTCATGCCGATTCAACTAAGAAAGCTACTTTACATCTGGTAATTGCTGCTGCGAGTTAAGGACGTGATTTAAATGGAGCAACACCCACGATTGGATGAGTTGCTAACCAAAGTTAAATTGTTAATGCCAAACAGTCAAAATAATGCGGGGTACGATGCTATTGTTGAATTTACCTTGGAGAAAGTTATTAACGATGTGGCAAATTACACGCATTTGGCAATTCCAGAACTACCTGAAGCGTTAGATCATACGATTATCGCCTTATGTGTTCAATTAATTACCACCCATAACTTTCTGGGTGGTGGAGTCACGACATCAGTTAATTCAATTAATGAAGGTGATACGACGGTATCATTTAAATCACCAGCTGACGTTTATGCTACGCTTCAAGGGGTGAATTCATTAACCGATAACTATTTGGCTCAGCTTAATAACTTTCGGGTGGTGAAGTGGTGATGACTTTACAGGATGCTTTTAAGCAAATGGGTGAAGTTTTACCAACGCTCTGGTTTGATCGAGTGAAAATTACCGGTGTTAAAGAGGTCAAGCATGGATCCATCACTGATACCGAACCCGTAACGATTGTGGATAATGAACCAGCCAAAATTTCACGGAAGTCACTTAAACCGTCTGATCAGAAAGATTTTGGTACGGATGAGTACGATGTGGTGATGTATATTCGGACGGGGATTGATATTCCGGCTGGCTGTAAAGTATACGCCACAGACGTTAATGGTAGGACAATTGAATACAAGCAATCTGGTAAAGCCTATACCGGCTACATTTCACATCAGGAGGTTGCTTTGATTCGTAACGAAAAAGCAAAGGAGGAATCCTAATGGCAAGTTTCATGCGTATTGATGACGCTCAGTTTCAAACCTTTGTAAAACGGGTTGGTAATAAAGTAGAAGCCAAGGAAATTGTGCATGATGTCGGTAATGGAATGCGTAAGCTAGCGGCTGAATCAACCCGTAAAGTGAAAGCTAGGACTCCAGTCGACACCGGTAACTTGCGAGGTGGTTGGTCAACCTCCGGAATGAACTATGGTGGTGCCGGCTTTTCCTTTACATTAGAGAACAATGTTGAGTATGCGCCATTCGTTGAAAATGGTCATCGTACTCGTGGTGGTAAAGGCTGGGTCAATGGCCAATTCTTTTTAAAGAAGACCGTTGTGGAAATTCAAGGTGAGTTCCCAGAAATCTGGCAGCCAATCTTTGACAAAGCATTAAGGGGGTTATTCGGTTGATGGATATTGTAAATCGAATTGCTGATCAACTGAATAGCTTATTTCCGAATATGCCAATTTATCGGGAACAGCAATCAGGCGGATTTAAAGAACCGTCTTTTTTTATACACAGAATTACATCCACGGTTAAACCGGAACTGTTTCAACGGCAGAACCGCAGTTATCACTATCAATTAGTTTATTTTCCTCAAACTGATCATCCAGAAGCTGATATGGAACAGATGGAAGAAAACTTGTTGGATCGTTTCCTATCGTTAGACGAGTTTGCCACTATTCGAATCCGAGAGTTCGAAGAGGTGGATGGAGCACTAACAATGACATTTATGGTTAATCTTCGAGCTTATCCCGAAGACTTAGATACTAAAATGGAGAATTACGATCCAACAATTACGCACAAGGAGGCGTGAATTTGTATAGTAAGCAAGCATTAATCACCTCAACCGGATTCACTCCGATTGAACGTGACATTTTGACAATTGTTTTAAATGATGATCGGCAATATTCGCTGATCCAAGCTAAAAATTTAGTTCGAAAATTTAAGGAGGCTTTTTAAATGGCAGGTGGAACATGGACTACACAAAACAAACGGCGTCCTGGAGCATATATCAATGTGGTTGGTATTAAGCCGGCGACTAGCGATAGTACTTTAGGAACTACATTATTAGTTGGATCTAAAGATTTGAATTGGGGCCAACCAGGTGTGACACCATTAACGATTGATTCGGATTTCCGTCAAGCACTGGGGATTAATTCATTAGATGATTATCCTGTTTTACGTGAGACTTTCAAAGGTGCTACCAAGGTTCTTTATCTGAATAATAACGGTGGCAAGAAAGCTTCCGTGAGCGATGATCTCATCCCATGGACATTTACTGCTAAATATCCAGGGGCATTCGGTAACAGCTTATCGGTGGTTGTTGAAAAAGATCCCAATGACACTTCCGACGATCCGTTGTTTACAGTAACAACCTTAGCAGGAACAACGGTGGTTGATACAACTTCAATTCGTCAGTCGTTAGCTGCTAACTTACCAGCTAACGCTTATGTTGAGGCAGCTTACACTTATCAGGCTGGTCAAACATCAGTGACTAATCCCAAGGCAACGGTAACTCAAGGCGGAGCGGACTTTACTGGTGAATCTGTTGACGAAGATAACCCATTAACTAAGTTTACTGGTTCCCATACATTTACGTTGCAAGGTGGCACTACTGAAACAGTTGATGTAACAACACTTTTAGATGACGCGTTGGAAAATGAAGCATATGCAGTTGTTACAACGGCAGGTTTTGAAGTTACCAGCACAATTCATGCACTTGTTGCTCAAACCGTAAAACGCATTCGTGAAAAAGAAGGCTATAAAGTTCGAGCTGTGATTCCATTTGCTACCGGTCAAACTAGTCCTGATTACGAAGCGGTAACTTTAGTTCCCCAAGGAGTAATCTTGAGTGATGGATCAGAATTAGATGCTACTACCGCAGCCGGATATGTCGCTGGAGCCGAATCGGCGGCACAGCCTAACGAATCATTGACCTATAGTGACTATCCTGATGCTGTGGATGTATTGCCACGTTATAACAACGAAACTACTATTAAAGCTCTTAATGCTGGTCAACTAGTATTTACTCGTAAGCGTGATGGTTCAGTTGTCTTTGAACAAGATATTAACAGTCTAGTTACAATTCCTGACGGGAAGACCCAGGACTTCTCGAAAAATCGAGTTGTTCGTGCTTTAGATGAGATTGCTATGAATACTCATGATGTCTTTGAACAACAGTTTATTGGCAAAGTAACTAATAATGATACCGGTCGTGACCTATTCAAAGCTAACCGTATTAGTTATCTGAATAGTTTGGTGGGTAATGGCACAATCAATAGCTTCGATAATGACGATATTACCGTTGCTCAAGGTGACGACAAAGATTCAGTGTTGGTTAACATTGCCGTTACTTCGGTTGATTCAATGGAAAAACTGTACATGACAATTAAGGTTTACTAAGGAGGTAATCGATAATGGCAACAACATTAGGTGAAGTATTAAATGGCCGTGATACAATTTCCACCAAAGACGCGACTGTCTATTTAACTATTAATGGGCAAAACATTCCGTTAATTGAATGTAATGAACTGACCGTCAAGCTGGAAAAGAACAAAGAAGATGTTCAAGTCTTAGGGAACCATTGGAAGAAGAAAAAGGTAACTTCTGTGGAAGGCACCGGTACCTTGGGTGGTTATCTGATTAATTCAATTTGGGCGAAATATGGGATTCCCTATACTGACGAGCAAGCTGACCTTTATATGGATCTGGTCTTCAATATTGAGGATAAAACCAGTGAGGCTGGTAAGCAAACCATTCATTTAGGACAAGTTAATTTGGATGATGTGCCGATCGTTGATTTCAAAGCAGATGATGATGTTATGCAATGGGAGTCTGACTTCACATTTGAAGAGATTGACTTGGTTCAAGAGTTTGATGGTAAATTTAAAGTTTAATTAGAGGAGTGTAACTAAAGTGACAGAAAACTTAAATGATTTTTTACTAGAAAATGTTGATAACGAACCAGAAACAGAAGAGATTGAATTCAAAGGGTTTAAATCACCCTTTGTTATTAAATCATTAACTGCAACTGAACTAAAAGAGATTCAGAAACGGCATACTCGAAAGGTTTTAAACAAACAAACACGAACAGTTACGGTTGATTCAGATGCTGATGCTATTAGTGATGATTTAATTGTTTCTTCAATTGTGGTACCGGATCTTAACAACGCTCAACTGCAAAAGAGTTGGGGCGTGGTTGCAAATCCCGGTAAACTGTTACGTAAGATGCTGCTAGCTGGACAATATGGTGAGTTGGCTGAGAAAGTACAAACCTTATCAGGTTTTGATGCTGAAGATTTAACAAGCTTGGTTGATGAAGCAAAAAAATAATTCAATCCGAAGAAGATTCGGATATTGGATACTATTTGTATGCAATGCACCATTACCATTGGTTACCAAAACAATGGACTGCTTTAAGTAATCGGGAACGCGCAGTTATAATTGCGGGTATCGATTTGAGAATTAAAGCAGAAGAACAACAAGCAAGAGAAGAAAAACGAAGGGCGCGAGCTAAAAAATAGCTGGCGTCCTTTTTAGTAGGGAGGTGTTTAGATGACAACAATCAGTGCAACCATCAAGATTATTGATGGATTTAGTTCTCCGTTAACTAATTTGGCCTCAAGGTTAACAACAGCTGGAAATGCCATGAACCGCTTGAAAGGTCGTACTGCTCAATCTGGTAACATATTTAAAAATGTGTTGGGTGCTAATTTAGTAGGAACCGGTATTACTAAAGGGCTAAGCTTGATTGGAACAGGCATGCACAGTATGCTAAGTGAATTGAATAGCAGTAGCGCCGCATGGCAAACTTTTAACGGTAATATGAGCATGTTAGGAAAATCCCAGAGTTCGATTACAGCTACTCGTGGAAGTTTGCAAAAATTTGCCCAACAAACCATTTATAGTGCTTCCGATATGGCTAGTGCCTACTCACAATTTGCAGCGGTTGGAACTAAAAATACACTGGGATTAGTTAAAGGAATGGGTGGCTTAGCTGCTGCCGCTTCTGATCCTCAACAAGCCATGAAGACCTTAATGCAACAATCAGTTCAAGCGGCGGCTAAGCCTAAAATTCAGTGGCAAGATTTCCGGTTAATGCTTGAACAAACACCAGCCGGAATGGCGGCCGTGGCAAAGACTATGCATGAAAGCACTGGTCAATTAGTTAAAGATGTTCAGGCTGGAAAAATTTCAACACAAAAGTTTTTCAATGCCATTGCTAAAACAGGAACTAATGCCAACTTTACTAAATTAGCCACGCAATATAAAACTGTGGGCCAAGCAGCAGATGGGTTACGAGAAACTCTAGCTAATAAACTGCAAAATGCTTTTGACAGTACCAGTAAGGTTGGAATAAGAGCCATTAGCTCTTTAACCGATAAAATTGGTAACATTAATTTTGATAAAATGATTCCAGGATTAGTTAGCTTCGCAAAAGGTGTAGTGAGTGCTTTAACAACTGCTGGTAACGCGGTCAAGGATTTCTTCAGTGGCTTCGCTAGCAGTGGAGCGATTGGAGCAATTAAGAATACGTTTAGTTCAATTGGAAATGCAATCGGAAATATAACTAGCAAATTAAACCATGCTTCTGGTGGTAATTTGGCACAAACGTTAGGCTCAATTAGTGGTGCTGGGATTGCCGTAGCAGCAAATGCGGCTACAATGTTATCTAATGCTTTGGGACGGCTGTCACCTGGCGAAATTTTAGCGATTGTTGGTGCTTTTGCCGGTTTCAAATTAATTGGTGGAATTATGATAGCAGCCGGAGCAGGCATAAATGCTTTTGCTAATGCAACCCAAGGGCTTAGTAAAGGATTATCATTTATCCAAAGTTTACCAGCAATGATAGCTGCTGCATTTTCACCAGTTGGAGCTATCATATTAGGAATCACAGCAATTATAGTTGCTGCAGTAGCAGCTTGGGCAACTGACTTCATGGGATTCCGTAGTGTAGTGTCTGGGATTGCTAGTGCTTTTGCACCGATCGTTAGTGCCGCACAACAAATGCTGGCTGCATTGGCTCCATTAGGTCCAGCTTTATCAGCGATCTTTCAAACCATTGGAATTGGTGTAATTGCTGGAGCTGCCTTAGGGTTTGCAGCTCTTGCCGATAGTTTGATAACAATTGGTTCTGCCGCTATGGTGGTTGTACACGCACTAGGAGCTGTAGTTAACACCTTAGGTGCCGTTGGTTATGCTATAACAGGTAATTTTAGTAAAGCGGCTAGTGCTATGAGTGCCGCTAAAGACGATGTTTCGGGAATTGGAAGTGCCTTATCGCATATCGGTTCGCATAATACAGTTGATGCGGTTATTTCTGCCTTAAGCAAGTTAGGAAGTACTGCTTCTGATACCAAAGCCAAGACCAGCAACATTAAAGTTAATGCGACTGGCAATGTATCGGAAGCTTTAACTTCATTAACACAATTGCAGACTCAAGCGGCTAAACCAATTAGAACTAAAATTGAAGCACCGACAGCTTTACCAACAAGTAATATATTTAGTCAACTTCAATCACAAGCTTCTAGTAATCCGATTCGTCCAAAAGTTGAAGCTCCTAAATTGCCAACTGGTAACGTTTTTAGTCAGTTACAATCACAGGCAGCAAGTAATCCGATTAAAGCTAAGGTTCAAGCAGATACGAGTACAACCGGGAATCCTTTAGCTAAATTGCAAGCGCAAGCAACCAACACACCAATTAAGGCAAAGGTGGCAACTCCGAAAGTTCCAACGCCAGTGATGCCTAAAGGTCAAACAATGCATGTTAATGTAGCTCGTCCTAAAGTGCCAACTCCAATTATGCCAAAAATGCCAACCATGCACGTAACGGTGGCTAGGCCGAAAGTGCCTACACCGACATTACCGCATTTGGGAACTATTCCGGCACCACATGTCAATCGTCCTTCACTGGCTGGAGTAATTGGTGCTGTGCGTTCAGGAATGACTGCTTCAGTTAGTGCCGCTCGATCTGGGGGCGCTCAAATAACCAGTGCGGTAAGAAGTGCAGTTAATAATGCTGCCGCTGCTGCCCGTGCTGGTGCTGGAGCAATGCGGTCAGCGGGTGCGGCGATTGGTGCTGGTTTGGCTGCTGGGATGAATTCACAAGTTGGTGCTGTAGAGGCTGCCGCCAGTCGATTAGCAGCCGCGGCTGATAAAGCAGCTCGTGCTGCTGCTAAAGTACATTCGCCATCAAAAGTATTTGCAGAAATTGGTAGTTATATGGGTCAAGGTTTAGCAATTGGAATGAATCAAACCAATGCTTTAGTTGCCAGTTCGGGAACAAGTTTAGCAAATTCAGCAATTAATGCTGCTCATATGAAATCTGTCTTAGGCCAAGGGATGACGATTAATAGTACCCTGAGTGATCAAAGTACACCAACTACTTCTCCTGAACAGCTACAGACAATCCTGACATCTGGTCAATCCGTTAATCGTTCCTCACAGTCCAACAATTCTTCCACAATTACAATTGCCAAAGGAGCAATTCAAATTAATAGCCAGGGTAATTCTCAACAAGATTTGGAAAGTTTGGTTCAACAGTTTGAAAATTATTTAGTCAACCGTCAGCGGAACCGTTTGGGGGTGGAAGGTAATGAGTAAAATGTCTAAAAGTACTCATATGGGCTTCTATATTACCTATGGTAAGAATAAAACGTTTGAATTGCCGGTTAATCCGGCTGAAGTCAGCATTAAGTACGAAACAGACGACAAGCAAACCAATATCATTAGTTATGGTGAAATTAACCAGATTGGTGAATATAAATTGCGGAACTTTGATTTTGATTTTGTGCTACCACGGCATATGAAAGTGCTCCTACGTCAAGTTTTGGTACTAAAAA
>NZ_AZFZ01000072.1 GCF_001435895.1 Lentilactobacillus parafarraginis DSM 18390 = JCM 14109
AAACTCAATTTAGATCTCAAACAGTTTCTAACGTTCGGCCAATCAACTTAGCTAACCAGCTTGCGATTCAAATCCTAGCAGCGGCAATTGTGGCTTATCAGATTCATTCTCGTCAATCGTTGATGAAGAATCCACCGTCGCGTTTAAAATGTGTCGCTGAATGCGTTTCTCAACTGGTGGAAGCTTCATATAATCACCATAAAGCCGATGTAAGTATGAATCGTATCCGGCTAAAACCGGAACATGCAAATTCTCAAACGGCATCTTAATCAAGCGTTGCATTTCACTAGGAAAAATTGTCTCCTTGGCATAGTCATATGGTGACGATAAATTCACGTAAGGTAAATCACGATGGTGATCATACTGGACCATTGTTTTAAGCCGCAAATCATACAGGTCTTGCAGGCTCATGTTAGTATATGGCTTGTGGCCAGTTGCAGCACTTGGAAAGCGGTCTGGGTAGAACCGACGACGAATTTCTTGGAGGATGTCCTGTAAAACCATCTTTTGTTCAAGCCGTTGGGATTTATCAGCCGGCAAACGATCAAACGGGAAAACGTCAATAAAAATGCCGTTATGGGCTTTTGCTTCTTCCCGGCCGCGTTCCAAGATCTGCGAATCTTTGGTCATAACTTTCGCAAAATCATACTCATAGCGCGGATTTAGCCGATTTTCTTCAACCAAATAATCACTCGTCACTAATTCAGTCGGTGCTACCTGAATGAACTTTTCGAAGTCATGACGCGTGAAGCCGATGTCAATGTCATCGTCCCATGGAATAAAGCCGTGATGGCGAACTGCGCCAATCGCCGAACCGCCAGTCATAAAATACTTTAGATGGTATTTAGCGCTTAAACGTGCAACTTCCTGTAAAATACCGAGTTGAATACTGTGAATTTGATTCATATCAATTATCATATGAAGGCCCCCTTGATTCGTTATTCCGATTTCATTTCAAAACCTCTTTTAATTATTTTTTGTTCGTCTATGCTATTCTATTAACTTTTAAGAATTAGGTCAAATTATTTGCTTGTAATTATGCAATTTGTTCGGATATTTATGTTATAATATAACTTAATAAAACCAGTATTTTATTAAGTTATATTCTCTCAACAAATCAGGGTACCCCCAAACTTGTCCGTTTAACAACTCAACCAAATTTGACACTTAAGGAGTTTTTACTATGGATAACGCATCTTATATCAGAAAAAATGAAGCCATCATCAGTAAAATGCCCACTTTCATTCGCTCATACTATTTGGAAAAAACGACGGTTCCGCTGTCACCCGCCACGCTTTACCAATACCTAAACGAGTTCCAGCGTTTTTTCACCTGGTTAATTGACACAAACATTACAACTGCGACCACAATCACCCATATCCAATTAGGCGATTTAGAAACCCTGAAAAAGTCCGACATGGAACTTTATAAAGCGTACCTATTAAATCGTGGCAAGCAAACTGCTAAAAATCCCCGCGGAACATTATCCCATCGCACGGTCAATCGATCATTAAACGCACTTTCAGCGCTTTTCCGCTACTTAACTGAAGAATCTGAAAACGATGACGGTGAACCTTATTTCTACCGAAATGTTATGAAAAAAATTGCCCTAGTTGCTGATAGTGAAACTTACCAAACCCGGGCTAACAATATTAAGGACCAGCTAATGCTCGGCAATGCCGACGTTCATTATCTAGATTTTATTATGAATAAATATTCAGACCAGCTTAAAGGCAAACGAGTTGTTAAGATGTACGAGCATAATCGCGAACGTGACGTTGCCATCAACGCGCTGATGCTTGGTACTGGGATTCGGGTCTCAGAACTCGCCAATGCTAACCTGAAGGATTTGAACTTAAAAAAGGCCAGGATTTCCGTGCATCGTAAAGGTGGTAAACGCGATTCGGTTCCAATTGCCGATTGGGTGCTTCCTTATATAACCCCTTATCTCAGAATTCGCACCCAACGCTACCTGGCAACTGCCGCCACCCCTGCCCTCTTTTTAACGAAGGGGGCCCAGGCTCCTCGCCGAATTTCTACGGCAACCGTTGAACTCTTGGTAGCCAAGTACTCCCAAGCCTTTAACCACGTACGGATCACACCTCATAAACTTCGGCATACGTTGGCGTCAAAACTCTATCTCGAGACCAATAACGAGCACCTGGTTGCCACTCAACTTGGACAAACATCCACTAAGGCAACTGGCTTATACACGCACATCATTGATACCAAGCAAAAGCAGGCGTTGGATCAGTTACACACTAAAACGGATTAGTCAGTCACCTGCCCGCTTCTGGTATGCTGTCCACATTTTGTCCTGAACTTTCGAAAAAGTTAGGCGGTCAAAATTAGCTGGCTGGACCCACTTTCCCGGAAAATAACTAAGGTCACTTGTTGCTGGCAATTGCCCTTCAAGTAGTGTAATGTGCCATTTTTGGTGGGTGAACGTGTGGCTAACCGGTTTGGCATTAACCATTTTTAATTTTAGATCAAGGCCGTCCTCAACCTGAATCATCCGCACTAACCGCTTCATCATAAGGGCATCACTTGGCCCATTTTTCGGATCGTCCTCCTTAATTAGATCGTTTCTCTTGATCAACGGAAACATCCAAAACTCGCCTAGAATTCCCTTTGTTGGCCGATGTTCATATAAATAACCATTTGCCGAACGAATAATTAACCCAAAATAATCAACCGGCACCGGTCGTTTTTTCTTGGTTTTAACGGGATAATTTGCCTCAACACCATCTAGATAGGCCTGATTAAACGCCTTAACTGGTGAGTTGGCTGAATCATAGTTGGCCGCCGTCATATAACTGGCCCCCAAATCCATGATGGCCTGATTAAAATCTCCGGGCCGGTCCTTCGAAATGATCTGGTTAACAATCTTTTCAAATAACTTTCGCGTTTGGGGTTTGGCAATGTCCTCATCAATTTCAAGCAGGCGGGCAAATACCCGGTAGGCATTACCATCAATCGCCGCAACGGGCTGATTAAACGCAATGCTGGCAATTGCCCCCGCCGTATACGGACCTATCCCGCTGAGGCTTTGAAGGCCTTCAACAGTCGTCGGCCATTTACCACCATAGTCATGAACCAATTGATTGGCAGCTTTCTGAAGATTCCGGGCTCGCGAGTAGTATCCCAGTCCTTCCCAAGCCTTCATGAGGTCGTCTTCATTTGCTTCGGCCAAAGATTGCACGTTTGGAAATTGCTTCATAAACCGGTTGTAGTATGGAATGACCGTCTGTACTTGAGTTTGTTGAAGCATAATTTCTGAAATCCAAACGTGATACGGATCATGATCATGCCGCCACGGGAGATCCCGTTTCTGTTGATCGTACCAGGCCAACAGCGTCTGCTGAAAGGCACTTATTTTTTTCTGGGACCAATGAATCATTTTAATAATCACTCCTCTATTCGACAATTTTATCATATCAGAGTAGGCCCCCAGTTCTCATCTGCTTGAAAGTCGCCACTTATTTGCAAAGCCCCCAAACCGTTGTTGACGTTATCGGAATAAACCTTTACAATTTTATGGACGGTTCAATTATTATTGGGGGAATTTTCGATGAAGCTGAAACGGGTATTTGAACGCCGCGAGTATAAGTATTTATTATCAAATTCTGATTATATTGCCATTAGGAAACTACTGATGGGTTATATGCAGGAAGACATGTTTGGGCTGACGACAATCCAGTCACTATATTTCGACACAGCTGATAATTACTTTATCAATCGCAGTATTGAACACGCCCAATATAAATCAAAGTTTCGAATTCGAAGTTATGGCCGACCAAGTCCCACCCAGCCGGTTTACCTTGAGATCAAGAAAAAAATTAACGGGGTTGTCTATAAGCGCCGACTTGGGATTCCGTTTAACGATTTAGACAAAACCATCAATGGTCATACCATTACATTTGCTGATCAGCAGTTAAATCCAAATGATCAACAAATTGCCCGAGAAATCAGCTGGTTCTTTATGAAGTATCACATCACGCCAAAAGTTTTAATTTGTGATGACCGAGTGGCTTTATTCGCCAATGACAACCCGGAATTTCGCGTGACCTTTGATTTTAACATTCGTTTTCGAACCGAAGATATGGCTTTGGATGCCGGCACGAATGGGTTGAAGATCAACCCGAATTTTGATGTTGTGATGGAGGTTAAAGCGCTTGGCGCATACCCATATTGGTTTAGTAACATTATCGCTAACCTTCATCTGGTAAAGCAGCGATTTTCAAAGTATGGCTACGTCTATGAACATTATTTGAGAGGAATTGGGGATAAAAATGATTCAAGAATTATTTAAGGCGCACACGGTTTCGTATACGTTACCTTCGATTATCGGCAGCGTTGCCGCTTCAATTATTTTGGGGCTGGTTGTCGCAATGGTTTACATGTATCGAAATACATATTCAAAAAACTTTGTCACTACCCTGGCCGCACTTCCAGTGCTGGTCCAGCTGATTATCATGTTGGTTAACATGAACGGTAACCTTGGAACTGGCATGGCCGTTCTGGGCGCGTTCAGTCTGATTCGGTTCCGATCAGTAGAGGGAAATTCTCACGATATTGCCACTATTTTTTGGGCCATGGGGGTCGGTCTGGCAGCTGGGATGGGCTACATTTTTTACGCGTTCTTTTTCTCGGTGATTGTCACCATTTACTTACTGGTATTGAACACGAGTAGCTTTGGCAATCTCAGTTCCACAGCGGAACGGGAACTAAAAATTACGATCCCGGAAGATCTTGATTTTCCAGGATTGTTTGACGATTTACTCAATAAATACGGTTACGAATATCGTTACGATTCAGTTAAGACCACCACAATGGGCTCGGTTTATGAACTCGCGTACTACATCAAGTTAAAGGACGTTAAGAATGAAAAGCACCTCATTGACGAAATTCGGGTTCGCAATGGTAATATGCCGGTTGTTTCAAGCAAAATTTCATCAAAAACCAACGAATTGTAATAATTAGATGACTATCTTTATCTAAAAGAAGAGGTTGAGCCAAAAGTATCGCTTGTCTCAACCTCTTCTTATTTCTTCGAATTTTACATTGTCAAAACGGTCGTCTTAAAGCAGTTGCCTGCTTCACTCTCTTCTCTCGTAAACACACAATGCTTAATTAGCACCCTTGTAATCAAAGTGATTATCTAGAATCGAGATTCGCTTGTAAATCACTTTACTCAACGCCGGCAATCCTTGCGTGTACTGATTGACAGTCAGCGGGTTGATCGACTGATCATACGTATAATTATCATAACCAACACCAGCCATAAAGTTAACGTACTTATTATAAATCGTCTGGCCACTGATAATATTGTCTTGGCGAAGCTGAGTATAGCGAGCAGCAATTTCGGGGCCAAACACTTCGCTCACTCGTCTGAGGAGGCGATTGTGCGCCGGGAAGATGCCTCCCCGAGACGCATCATAATACATTTCATATGGATCATTGATACCAAAGCCAAAGATAAAGTTTCCAAGGGTGAGATCATTATCGTAGGCTTGCATTCGCCAAGTCTTTCCCTCATCATACGACAGATACGTCGCATTCTTGGCAATTTGATCGAAGGCCCCAAAAACGTTCACAAAGAGGTAATAATCGATCAGGCTGTTCACGTTCGCGTAATGACTAAGCTGGTCCTTGAATTGCTGATTGGTCGTTGAATCAACGAATTGGATAAAACTGTTCAGGTTAGAAAGTGCTGTTTGGGAAATTCGATCACTGGTTTCAGAACTGAAATCACTATCGTCTACCTTTGCATTCGGGCGGTCAAACATTTCGGCGGCAGCATTGTTCACGTTACCTTGAATGGCAACGTCCTGATCGTCCTTTTTATCCATTCCCCACAGTTTGGCACTTTTATCGGTGGTGAGGGTGTAAACCCCCTTCGCCTGCCCATTGACAAATACTAAAACTGGGAAGCCCTGAACTGACCCTAAATTTGGGGCCTTTTGCAAGTCACTTGGAAGATCAGGTTCAGTGGCAATCATCGACTTCCAAACGTCGGCGTTAACGATGTTGCGGGCCATCGTCGGGTCAGTTTCATTTGCCTTTAACTGATAGGTGTCGTCCTTTTTACCCCCCTCAAAGAACTTAAGCTTCAAAGGATCGTCGCCATTGGGATCGGTTGAAAGCTTGATCTTATAGCTCTTTTTGGGCAATAGCTGAGTTGAACTACCAGACCAATTAACTTGGGCATAGGCATTCACGTTATCCTTGTTTTTAGGATCCGTATACGAAAACGCCATTGGGGATGGGTTGGACTTATCCATGACAAAATCGTCCCCAGAGATTCGAATAATTGGTAACTGGGTTGAGTTTTGTGGCACTGGATCCTGATTCTTTGATTGCAGTCCAGTCAAATCAATTTTGACGCCGGCATTACTGAGGGCCCCGGCGACTCCGGAAACCACCCCACCGATCGCGGTAATTCCATCAGAGATGATCCCCAATGGAAACTGGGTGTTGAACTGTTGAATGACCGAGACCAACCCACGACTAAAATCACCCAATAAATCTTTTGAAGACGCTGGATTACCTAATTCATTAAAGATCGTCTGTGGTAAGCCAATCGTTAGGGCGGAAATAACGTTTGACTTTCCCTGAACCATATTGCCTAAAGTTCCCATAATGACGCCATTAACTGAGTCCACTAGAGATTCAGCGGTATTCTGATTACCTGGATAAATATGGTCCGTATCAATCGGCGTTGTGATTGTTTTCCCATCCAAACTTGGATCGGTACTATGAACCGTGACGGTGATTTTATCGCCATCCACCGATTGGGTTTTTACAGGTAAGCCATCAATCGTTTTACTGGTCGATACTTGCCCCGTTGCGCTGGGAGTCTTATCAGTCACGTTAACATTCGCTTGGCTGCCCGGCTGTGACGCCACCAGCGTTGTCCGGAGTGTGCCCCCCGGCATTTGCAAGTCCGCGGCCGCGCCGTTTGGAATTAAGAATAGCGTTGCGGCCCACGCACCAGTGAGAATTGCCCCCACAATAAGATGTTTTTTCATGATACCCCTCCAAATAATGTCAAAAAGCTATATATACCTTACCATATTAATCATTTAAGAGCTATGTCAATTAAACAGTTATCGTGACAATAGATGTTGGAAAATTAGCGGATGATCGCCCAAATTAATGGGGCCTATGAATCGTTTAACGCACTCCAATTAACTTTTAAGCGTCATTTCCGCCAAATTGCCGTTAGTTTACCTATTCACATCGTTAAGTCAAAATTCAGTGGGCCATTTTCAATTTATTTTCAAAGCCGCTGATGGGAACGCTCAATAAATCCTAATGAAAATCGGACCCATGATCTGATTTTCACAATTATAAATTCAAGGGGTAAATTATTGAAATTAGATACGTAAGCGTTTACATTATAACCATGCAGAGAACTTTGACTGGATCTTGAAATGGAGGAATAGATAATGACAACTGCTTTTGCAAGCCCATCGACCTATGTTCAAGGCAAAGACTTATTAAAGACCGCTTCCAAGTATATTAAACCCTTTGGTGACCATGGCATTCTCCTGACTGATGATATTGTCTGGGGATTGGTTGGCGAAAAATTTTACAACTACCTGACCAATGATGGCTTGAAAATTGAACACGTTTTTTTTGGCGGGGAAAGTTCTCCCGAAGAGATTGACCGGATTAAAGCAATCGGCGACTCAAGTGACGCAAAATTCATTATTTCTTTGGGTGGTGGCAAGACCAACGATACGACCAAAGCCGTTGGCGATCAGCTAAAGATTCCAATTGTGATCACGCCAACTTTAGCGTCCAATGATTCGCCCTGCACTCGCTTGAGCGTCCTATATTCAGAAAATGGTGAGTTCTTAAAATACCTGTTTTACGATAAGAATCCCGATCTCGTCCTCGTTGATACGGCTGTCATTGCCGGCGCTCCAGTGAAATTTTTAATTGACGGAATCGCCGATGCTTTATCAACTAATATCGAGGCCCAAACGGTTGCCAGAGCCCGAGAAATTACCCTATTACCGCTAGATACACAACAGACACAAGCGGGGTTGGCACTCGCTGAAAAATGCCAGCAATTGCTCTTCCGGTATACCGACCAAGCGGTTGCTGCGGCCTCGGATCATACTGTAACGCCGGCGCTTGATCACATTATTGAAGCCAACATCTTGCTTAGTGGCGTTGGGGCCGAAAGCTCAGGGCTTGCAGCTGCCCATAGTTTTCAAAATGGATTAACCGCCCTCACTGGGGACGTTCATAAACTGTCTCATGGGCAAAAAGTAGCGTTTGGATCACTGCTTAATTTAGTACTCGTGGGGGCCAGCGACGAAACCTTAACCAAGTACATCACCTTTGAGCACAAGCTGGGGCTGCCAACGACTTTAAAGGATCTGCACCTCGAAAATGCGAGCGATGCTGACCTGTTAAAAGTGGCTCAATTAACAACCCAGGAAGGTGAAACCATTCATAACATGGGCTTTAAAGTCACTGCTGAAGATGTCTTTGATGGCATTAAGACGGTTGACGCCTTCTCAAGAAACCTCTTTTCAAATTAAGGATCCATAAGCACCATCAATTCTTATCAAAAATCACCTTGCAATGCTCGAAACGGATCATTGCGAGGTGATTTAATTTTGATATTGTTAATCATTAAAAAATGCCGTTAGCGTTTGCTTGTAAATGGCGATGAATCGCTCAAAATTATCCAATTCAACAAACTCGTCAACTTGGTGAGCGGTCATATTTCCCGGGCCAAATACCGCAACCGATATCGCCGGATTTTTCCGAACAAATTCCGCGGCGTCAGTCCCGCCAGGGTAGCCGCCAAGCGGTAAGACCTGATCTAACTCCTGCTCACCGAACCGGTGCAACAACTGAATTAGTTTATCGTCCGGGTTACTCATAACTGGGTATTTATTACCTAGTAATTTAAACTGGATATCGGCTTTCGCATCACGATTATTTTCCGCAACGATTCGTTGAAGTTGGGCAATAATTTGGTCATTTGGTTCCTCGGGAATTGTCCGGATTTTCCCAAATACCGCAGCCGCAGCGGGCACTGAATTCAGCTGATCGCCACCCTTAATTTTAGTAACAACCGGCACGGTTTTCCCTAAAACCGGGTTCTCCTTGGTTAACGTTTTGAAATAGTTGATTTGCTGGTCGTAAGTCTTAATTAATGGCGCAATTGCGTTGATTCCTAACTGTGGAGATGAACTATGGGCTGTTTTGCCTTTGGTTGCAATCTCGTAAGTAATCGACCCCTTGTGAGCGTAGCTGAGGAGATATTGCTCGGTCAAATCATTTTTGTCTACTAAATGACTAGGGTCTGTCTTAAAACAAGCTTTTTA
>NZ_AZFZ01000073.1 GCF_001435895.1 Lentilactobacillus parafarraginis DSM 18390 = JCM 14109
GTGAGCTGGGACTTTTGTCCCAGCCTCTTTTTGTCCGCAAGTAATGAGTCACAAGCCTCTTTTAATTTAAATGGGCTGAATTTTGCAGCCGAATCATGTCGTAGTAGTACCCTTTCTTTTTCAACAACTCATCATTGGTTCCCCGCTCGACAATTCGGCCCTTTTCGAGTACCAGAATAAGGTCGGCGTTTTGAATTGTTGAAAGTCGATGTGCAATGGCGATGGTTGTTCGCCCTTCTTGAAGTTTTGCCAACGCTGTCTGAATGAGTTGTTCAGTTTCCGTATCGATGTTCGCAGTCGCTTCGTCCAAAATCAAAATTTTCGGATCGGTTACTAATGTCCGGGCAAATGAAATCAGCTGTCGCTGCCCACTGGAATAGCTCGCCCCACGCTCAATCACCCGGGAATCATACTGATTGGGTAACGCTTCAATGAAGTGGTCAGCCTGAACAAACTGGGCCGCTCGTTTAACGGCTTCATCGGAAATTTGATCATTGAACATCCGGATATTTGAGGAAATCGTTCCGTAAAACATAAACGGTTCCTGGAGCACTAATCCGAGTTTTTGCCGCAATTCTTGAATTGGGTAATCCCGGATATTGCGGTCATCAATGAGAATCTCACCGCTTCCGTACTCGTAAAATCGCATCAGAATATTGATAGTCGAGGTTTTCCCACTCCCAGTTTCCCCCACTAAAGCGATCGTTTGCCCGGGTTCAGCAACGAATGATACGTCGTGGAGTACCGGATTGACGCCGTCATAAGCAAACGTCACGTGGCGAAATTCAATCTTCCCGCGAGTAATCGTTGCCCCTTTAACAGGATGCTGTTGTGGTTCAAGCGTTTGGTCATCCATAATTCGCAACACTCGCGAACCGGCAACCACGCCATCTTGGAAATCAGACAATCGATCCATCATGTTGGACATTGGATTATAGAAGTTATCAAGATAGGTCACGAAGGCATAGATGACACCAGCCGCAACGTAACCGTGTAACCCGCGAATCCCAAACATCCCCAGTACCATGACACTGCCTAAAGCGTAAAATAGGTTAATAATCGGATTTAACAGTAACGAGTTAATCCGAATCATCGCCCGCCGGGTACTGTAATACTGATCGTTGGTATCATTAAATTCATGGTTTACCCGCTTCTCCTGGCGAAACTGCTGAATTACGCTGATTCCCGTAATTCCCTCGGCCAGCTTAGCATTTAGCAAACTCAACCGTTCCCGCATTCGCCGATAGACCCGGGTACTGTAACGCTGGTAGTACCAAACCGTTACCGCTAAAAATGGCATGAATACCAACAGCCACAGAGCAATCACCTTATCCGCCAGCAACATCGCAATAAATGAGGAGACCATCGCGGACACGGTTACCACCAAGCTACTGAACAATGCCCAGAAGTTGGAGAACGCCATTGTATCGTTGGTCAGTCGCGAAAGAATTGAGCCGCTTGGGGTTTGGTCAAAGTAACGCATCCCAAGGGTGTGCAGTTTGGAAAACAGTTTCCGTCTGGTATTTTCCAACATGTATTCGGCACCCATTTCATATAGGTAAGTTTGTGAAAATTGCATCAGTGCCTTCATAACCATGCCAAAGAAATACAGACCAGCGAAGAACCACATGACTTGAAAGTCAGGATGACCAACCACCAAATGCGCATCCATATATCGTTGAATAATTTGCGGCAGTAAGATGTTGACAATTGAAACGGCAATCGCGAAGACCACCGAAAAATAAAAGTACCATTTATAAGGAGCAGCATAACGGAACAGCCGGCCAATAATGTGAATCTGTTCGCGGACCGGAATACTCTTTGACCACGCGGATTGATGAGTTGAACTAGCCATTCTGCGCACCTCCTTTAACCTTGGTTTCCAGTTCTTGACGCTCAAACATTTCTTTATACCAGCCATTGTTTGCCATCAATTGATCATGGGTGCCCCGTTCAACAATCTGACCATCATTAATGACCAGAATTTCATCAGCATCCATCACCGAACTCAGTCGGTGGGCAGAAATAATGGTTGTTTTTTCTTTCCGTTCAGCCCGTAAGTTTCTTAGAATCTGGGTTTCCGTTTCGGCATCCACCGCTGACAATGCGTCATCCAAAATCAGCAACTCAGGATTAATCAAAAGCGCCCTGGCAATTGCCAACCGTTGCCGCTGCCCACCGGAAAGTGAGATTCCCTCTTCGCCAACGGCCGTATCGTAACCATCGGGCATCCCCTTAATCTGGTTGTAAAGATCACTCTTTTTAGCGGCAGTTTCCACGGCTTCCTGACTTGCCTCGGGTCGGGCAAAGCGAATGTTCTCACGGATCGAGTCTGAGAATAGAAACGTATCTTGGGGAACGTAGCCAATCGCCGGAATCAGGGCATCCATTTTATAGTGGCGGATGTCAATTCCACCAAATTTAATGGTGCCGGTATAGTTATCAAACTGTCGCAGCATCAACCGGAGAATGGTGCTTTTTCCGGAACCAACCCGACCAACCAAGCCAACGGTTTTGCCAGCCGGGATCTTGAAGTTAATATTTTCTAGGGCCAGGCGGTTATCACCTGGATAGGAAAACTTTTCAACGTCGTAATCGATTTCACCGCGAGGCGCGGTTGTTGCGCCATTCGGATCATCAATCACTTTGCTCGTCTGGTTTAACAAATCCATCACCCGATCATAACTGGCATTTCCCCGTTCCAAAGTGTTAAACAACATCCCAACCGCAAACATCGGCCAAATCATCATTGCTAAATAGGAAACGAATGAAACCAAGGCCCCAATTGTAATCTGGCCGGTCGTCACTAAATAGCCACCGTACACAATCGTGATCACGTATGATAGCGAGATAATCATCGTTGTCATTGGGTCAAACAATGAATCCAACCGGTTCACCCGGCGATTAATATTAATGGTTTGGGCAACCTGGTCGTCAAAATCAGCCATGTCTTCTTCCTGCTGTCCCAGGCCCTTAATCACCTTAATGCCGGTAATACTTTCCTCGGCCTTGTTATTCAATCGCGAAAAGGCGGCTTGTGAATCCCGAAAGGCAACGTGAATTTTAGAGCCCATGTAACGGGCCATTACAGCTAACAGTGGGAAGGGAATGATCGCAATAATTGTGAGCCGCCAATCGATCAAACTCACCATCGCGATTAAGGTCGTCCCACCAGTAATCATTGAATCCGCAAACTGCAGAATGCCCCCACCAGCAACCCGTTGAATTGCCGACAGGTCGTTGGTCGCATGGGCCATCAAATCCCCAGTTCGGTACTTCTGAAAGAATTCTTGATCCATTTGGGTATAATGCCAAAAGAGGCGGTTTCGAAGGACCTTTTCCAGTTTCGCCGCCTCACCCCAAATCGCCGTCCGCCACATATAGCGACTGCCGTATTGGGCAATTGCAACAGCGGTTAATAATATCAGGAGCATGATTAGCGTACTGGCTGCAAGCTTGCCGCTGTGAATGGCATCCACTAACAGACCGATAATCCGGGGCGGAATAATGGCTAACAGTGCGGTTAAAATCAAGCCCCCCACCCCAACCAAGTAGGTTTTCCATTCTTCTTTGAAGTACCAACTCAGTTTTGCGAAGATGCTCATCGTGTTCACTCCTTAGATTAGAAATTAATTAAACAGAAATATGATAGCACAAATCGTCTCCCTTTACGGGAAAAACGCCGTGAAGTGCCGGACGTCCTTGCGAATTTAAACGAACCAACAAGTTTGTAATTAATTGTTGTCAACCGTGCTTTTAATGTATAATAAGAGTTTGAAGACAGTAACGTAACGATACATAACATAACGGTGGTGATACAGTTGAGTGAACAAGAACAGGGCTGGACAATGAAACAAATCGCTGATGAACTTGGCGTCAACAAAATGCGGGTTTATCGGACAATTTCGCGACTTAATTTAACCGAAGCGTTTAAGCGCGGGCAAACACTTTATTTTAATCAGGATGCCAAGGACGCAATTGAGCAGGCAATCAACCCAACAAGTCAGTCTCAGGAAACAACTCGCCGGCCAACTCAGGCCCGTTCCGTTTCCCAGGACTACGTTGACAACGGCTTACTGCAATCCCTAAATGATCGGGTAAAAGATCAGCAAACGCAGATCACCAACTTAACCCGTCTGTTAGACCAATCCCAACGGCTCCAACTGGTTGCTGAACAACGCAGCCAGAAGATGGAACAACAGATCACAACCCTTCAACAACAACTGGCCGCCCCATCAGCGGTTGCAACGCTTGCTCCTGAAAATCAAGCTAACGGCGAACGCCAACAACTTGATCCGGATTACTTTGATAAGGCCCATCGTGATCAGAATCCAGCCGATTCAAAAGACGAATCAACCATTATTCCGAAACCAGAAAAACAGGATGGCGGCTTCTTCAAGCATTTTTGGCAAAAGCCACTGCTCTAATCATTTATTGGAAGGTTACTGAAACTGATTCACAAAATCGGTTTGCAAGACCTTCCTTTTGTTTTTACATTCGTATTCGGTTAAAATCTGTGATTAACATTTTCGGCAAAGCGCTGAGCATTGCAGTTTGATGCCGTTAGTGTTAAGATTTTGTCATCAATTATCATCAATTTCTAATTATTGACTTGTCTTCAGGGGGGTGACATGATGTTTAGCGAAATTGGTCAACTTATTTTTGACAACGAAGCTGTCGCAAAAACCTCCGACTTTACCATGGGTTTGGAGATCGAAATGCAACGGGTGGACGAAACCGGTGAACTGAGTCAGGAACCCTATCCTGCAGCGGCCGGCGATGAAAAGACCAATCCATGGATTACGAATGATTTCTTGGAAACCATGTCTGAGGTGGTGACGCCACCTGCCGCGCATGCACTGGACGCAATGCACTATCTATATAGTATTAATAACGCCCTGCGTACCGCGCTATCACCAGGAGAATTGCTGTGGCCGCTTTCGATGCCGCCGCGGTTGCCCAAAGATAAAAGCAAGATCCCACTAGCTAAAATGGGGCCAAAAAAGGAAGCCTACCTTAAAGAATGGCTGAAACGTCACGGCTTTTCAGAGGGCACACCATGTGGTGCCCACATCAATCTCAGTATTGATCCCCATGTTTTCAATTTGGTATATGACAACATGACCGACCAGTTTGAGTCCAAGCTGGACCTGCAAAACTATTTATACGCCAAGATCGCGCAGGGGTTCTTGCGGTATCGGTGGCTGATCACCTATTTATTTGGTGCCAGCCCAATTGCCGAAGCAAATTACTTTGATCACGGAGAAGGGCCTGATGGGCCAATTCGAAGTGTTCGTCAGAGTTCCTATGGCTTCGGCAATAAATTCACCGGGGATTATACGAACGTCCAGCGTTATGTTAATCGGATTGAAGCCGGCGTTTCCAAGGGCGTTTTAATTTCCGATTATGAGTTTCATGGCGCTGTTCGATACAAGGGCAACACCAATTTAAAGGAACTTCCCAAAACCGGCGTTCAGTACTTGGAGCTGCGAATGCTGGATCTTGATCCCAGCAGTTCAGTCGGCATTCGAACCAACACGTTGCGCTTTTTCCGCCTACTAGCCAGTTACTTCATCATGGCGCCAGCGCTTAAACCTGAACAGGTGAATGCCGTCATTGCCCGGGCTGATCAAATGAACGAAGAAGTGTCTGAAGAACATCCAAATGACGCTTCCAAATACCAGGCCAGTGCCCGAGCATTTATGCAGCGTCTCGAGATGTATGCCGATAAGATTCAATTAGGCCCAGAATATCAGGAAGAAATTGAGGACCTACAGGATCGGATCGAAAATCCACGAACGACGCCGAGTGCCAAGTTAATTACCCACATTAAGGACCACTCATTAACTGATTATGCGCTTCGCCGCGCGACTCACTATCAGGAATCTGCTTTGCAATCCATTCGACCGTTTAAGGGATTCGAAACCAATAAAAAGATTTCAGCTGCCGACTTGAAGCACGAGCTGTTTAAGGGCAGTTGGGAACCGGGGATTGACAAGTAACGGCCTTAGTGTTGGCACGACTTATCAAAGATTGCAAAAAAAGTCAAATATTCACCATTTTTTTGATTTTAAGGTACACTTATGTGAATAGTTTGAAGGTTACAAATGTCACGAAACATCATCAATATTCAAGGAGGAATTCTATTGCGCCCACGAATTGCATTACCGGCGGATACCCTTGCCGAAGCAACAAACATCATCAATGAACGAAACGCCGCGTTTTCACCGCGACCAGCAATTGAAGCAATCGTCAAATCAGGTGGCGTACCCGTCATTTTCCCCAGCGTTAACCCGGAGGATGTGCGCGATTATATGACTCTGTTTGATGGGGTTTGTTTTCTGGGTGGTGCCGATGTCGACCCCACCTTTTATGGTGAAGAACCCTTTCAAAAATTAGGAATGACCTATCTTAAACGGGATCGATTTGAAATCGAGCTCTTAAAACAATCAGTGACCGCCGGCAAAGCAATTATGGGGATCTGTCGCGGTATGCAGCTAATCAACGTTGGTCTCGGTGGCACGCTGTACCAAGACCTGTCACAGGATCTGCACGCGACACTCAAGCACTCCCAAGAAGCGCCAGGCAACATGCCATCCCATCACATCACGGTGGATCCTACCAGCCGCCTCTATAATTTGATTGGGGGGCGTCCGTACGTCAATTCCCGTCATCATCAGGCAATCAAGGACGTTGCTAAGTACTTGAAGGTGACTGCCAGAGCCGATGATCAGGTAATTGAAAGCGTTGAGTCAATTAACAACGACCAAATTTTAGCAGTTCAGTGGCATCCCGAAAATATCTACAAACACTTCGAGGATTCCAAAAAGTTATTTAAGGACTTTGTGAAACGCAGCGAAAAGGTTGCTGAAAAGACCCGCGCTTAAATGAACGGATCGAAAAGAAGCCGAATATTACCCAGCTAAATCATGGGTCAGAAAGCAACTTCCGGCCGTATAAGCAAATTATCCAAATATCCACTTATACGCTGGAAGCTAACCGCTTTTTCCGACACCCGCTTAATTTTAAAAAACCGATTATTCCTCAAAAAGAATAGTCGGTTTTTAATTGCCCAAAATTTGGCAGTTAGTATAAATGTTTATTATTATAAGTTCAGCTGATGGCCCATCTTTAATTCATTCAACGCTCGCTGCTGTTCATCATACGAACGATTCTCAAAACCGTATAACGGGCGATTTAACAAATCATTTTGGTAACCTTGAGCCAGACTTAACAATTGATTAAACGCCGTTCGGGGTTTAGATTGCGCCCACGCGGTCAACCGGGCACTCGGCGTCAACTGGGGATTATCAATCCGTTCAATCATCCTCAGCGCCAACGCCTGGGAATCAAACGGCAGTGCGATCCCCCCACTAAATTCTTTAAGCGTTTCAACAAACTGGATCGCTTCATCATGAAATTGGGTGACGGTTCGCGGATCTTCTAAGGAAACGGCATCGTTCATCTGATGAGCAGCAACAATGGCATCATCGGCGCTGGTTAAATCAAATGGCTGATTAGCAGTAAAGTAGGCGAACATGAGTCGCACAATGTTAACGGCATCTTCAGAAATTCCAAGCGGTTCAAAGGGATCCAAATCATAAATGCGTAATTCAACGTACAGGATCCCGTTTGAGAGCAGGTCTTCCAAGTCAGCAGAGCGCTTCAGCCGAACGGTACCGTAGTACTCACGCTCCGCGATAATATCGTGATGGGTTACCGCGTCTTCAATATCGCGAACGTATTCGGAAACGCTTCGATAACTTGCCAGAAACCCGTTTCCGAATCCAAAGTGGGAATTTCGAAGTGATCGGACTGGGCCAGCTGGTGCATCGGTTTTTTCAGAGAAGTAGTTGTCAAACGCAAACGGGGTCGCCCCAAAGAGATACGTTAATAACCAGCGATAGCGCATAAATCCCACTGCTGCTTGAAGATACAGCTGATCGATCGCGTCTTGATCACTTTGGGCGCCAAGTTGGTTAATCGCTGCGGGCGTCAGGCCAACATTGACGTGAACCCCGGTTTCGGCGGTCCGCTCAATCTGACGAATTTTGGCAACCTGTTTGCGATAAACGTAATTTTCATGATCTGTTTGGGCAATTTCAATATCTGAGTGATCCGGCTTCAGCTTGGGCGGCATACTATATGGCCAGAGATATTCATCATCGGCAAGGGCACTTCTAAGCGCCTGGTGATAGGACCCCAGATACGTCATCGCCTGTTTGGTATCCGCTTCGGGCGGTGTAATCAATTCAGACTGGGTTTCCAAAAAATCATTTTTGATAAAATGATGCTTCTTTTCATCCAGCAATCCCGCTGGATACGGTTGGGTACTGAGTTCACCGGATGGATTAACCCGGTGAGTCTCAATTTCCATGCCAACAAATGAATTAATCAGGCTTGAAATAAAAGCTGCATTTTGAATCCCAATCATGATTGTCACCATCCTTTACTGACAAAAAGAGTCTCGCAAGTTATCAACTTACGGGACATCTCAACGTTGACCGCTTGATATTTAACTCAAAATTTTAATCGTCTGATTCAACCGTGTCAACTATTTTGAATCTGTTAAATTTTCGGGTTTCCCCATCGCCCCAAACAGCCGCTGCCGTAATTCTGCGGCGGTCATATCGGGCTGCTCTTCAAATCCTGTAAACGGATGGGGATTCTCATGAGCTCGGTTTTGATAACGGTTTGCCATTGCCAAGCCATATGACATTAAAGACCCATCAACTTCGTGATCGCATAAGTTTGCGGCTGGCGTTAAGTTCGGGTTATCCAATCGGTCCTGCATGGTATCCAGAACTTCTTGATATTCCGGTCCCCATTGAATTGTTGCGCCAAACAACTGCAGTTTATCCAGCAAGTTTTGGGCTTCATGATGGTAAATCGTTTGTTGGTAGGGATTCTCCAGGGCGACCACTTCGTTCATCGAAATCCCCTGGGCAAGCTTCAAATTAATCTTTTCCTGATCCGCCATTGGTGGCGTCATCATGAAATAGCTCAGTAAAATTCTGAAGAAGCGAATAGTGTTGGTCCGAACGCTCAGTGCGGTTGTGGGATCCAGATCCAACATCCGCAATTCAATATAATCAACGCCATGCTTCACCATGTTAGTGAGATCACCATGCATGGTCTTCAGGCGAACGCTGGCATGGTATTCGGCCTCACTGAATAGCTTGCCGCTCTTGATATTCGATTCAATATTATTGACGTAATCACTCACCGTTCGATAGTCTTTCTTAAGAAACTGTTTGAGATCTAAATTG
>NZ_AZFZ01000074.1 GCF_001435895.1 Lentilactobacillus parafarraginis DSM 18390 = JCM 14109
AATTGGATCAGTTGAACTTGACGGCCACACCTAATGCCCTTTGTGTCTCATACTAGTTTGTCAGAGGACAGCATTGCCCAAATTATCATTATTATCATCAGTTTATTTTCGGCAGGTATCCTAACTCGAAAGTTATTTGGCCCCATCACCTTCAACCAAGATAACTAAAGCTTTGAGGTCATTAAGTCGCGGTTAAATCGTTACTTCTTAATTACCAGCAAAAGCAAACTGTTAATGAGCAAATGAAATTTTAAATTCCCTGGCTAAAGCTTGCCGGAGTCGCCCTTAATGACTTTTGAATCGTTCCGGTCGTTGAACCCCATACTTTTTCCGGTAGCGAATAAAGGTGGTCCGTTTAATGCCGGTCGTTCTGGCGATGTCTGCATCACTCATACCGGTTTGGTAGAGTTGAAAGGCATGCTGCAGGCGGGGATCGTCTTGGGTATATTGGGGTCTGCGACCATGATACTTGCCCTGTTGTTTGGCTAGCGCAATGCCTTGTTGCTGCCGATCAATAATCCGCTTCCGTTCACTTTCGGCTTGATACTTATAGAGTTCAATAATCAGGTTGGTCATCAGTTGCCGTAAGTTGGGATCCGCTATTCCGGTCATGGAGGGTAAGTTTAAGACGTCTAAGGTAGCACCCTTGGCTTGGATGGTGTTCATAATCTTAGTTAGGTCTTGATTATTCCGTCCCAAGCGATCTAATTCCGTGACCAGGACAATGTCCCCATCGCGAATATAGGTCAACAGCTTTTGCAGAGCCGGCCGCTGAGTATTCGCCCCACTTAGTTTATCCGTAAATAATTTATCAACGTCTTTTAAAGCCGCTAACTGTCGATCTAAATGTTGCTCCTTGGAACTCACACGAGCATAACCGATTTTAGCCATTTCCAATTCTCCTTTTGGACAGTTCTAATGAACACTTGTAATTCCTAGTATAGCACAAAAATAAAAAAGACCAATAGGGCATACCCTAGTGGCCGTAAAGCGCTCAGTGAGAATTATTAATTGAATTTATTGTTTCACTGTATTTAACACCTAATGCTTCTTCATCTGGAAATAAGGTTTCTCGTGAATATCCTAGATGCCTTAATTCTTTTTGGATCAAATCTTTATAGGTAGCTGGAACAATTATTTTTTGAGGTTCGTATTGCTGAGTTATCATATTTTGAATTGTAGAAATAGAAGTTGTTTCAAGAAAGGGCTGAAACATAAAATAACCATGTTGTGCTTTAATTCGGGGATTGATTTGGGAAGCAGTTACAAAAAAGCACTCTGTAAATAATTTTGTAAAGTCAATTGGCTTTACATAAGCTTTGCAACTATCTGCTTTCAAAATCTCTAATAATCGGCAAACTTGTGGACTATTATTTAACTGCATATATTTCGGATAAATTAGTTCCTCAATTTTTAAGTCAAGTGCAACGATGATAACGAATTCTTGATAGTGGTCTAGGCTGTTACGCCATGCATCGGTAGTAATCGCATGGGCGAAGATAGTTCAGAATACGTCTGGGACGATGGTTCAGTGCGGATTGGACTGCTTGAATTTCAACCAGGGTAACTGCTCTGAGAGACTTCCCTTTCGGGAAGAATTCCCTAAGCAGTCCATTGGCGTTCTCGTTTGTGCCACGCTCCCAAGGCGAGTACGGATGTGCGAAGTAAATCTGGGTTCCAACAATCTCTGATAACTTGGCAAACTCGGAACCATTGTCAAAAGTGATACTCTCAAATTCCTTGGCCCCGTAGTCGTCGATCGTGTCCTGCAAGGCTTTAAGGCAGGTGCCCGCATGATAGTCAGGAATCTTGACGATGATCTCAGTCTGGCTGTACCGTTCTGTGAGCGTCATTAATGCTGGCTCATCAGCTAAGCGAATACCTTTGACCAAGTCGCCTTTCCAATGTCCCACGCCTGTGCGGTCATTCACGGCCGCAGGACGCAACTCGATTGAGTCGCCGTATTCTTCTTATTCTTGCGCTTGTGGGCGTTCTTATAGCCTTTGATGCGGCGTCGGAGCTTCTTGGGAAGTGTCATGTTGTCTAGCTCAAGCAGCCCGGCGTCGATGTAGCGATACACAGTTGTCGTTGAAGGGCAAGCCTTGCCCTGGTCGCGATAGAAGTGTACGAAGCTATCAACGCTGTGTACGCGCTACGAGTAAGCTTCCTGGCGAGAGCCTTGAAGAACGCACGGCCGGTCTTAAGAAAGGCGTAGTGACCGGTTCTATCGCGTTTACGGTCGTGCATGGCTTGGGCAGTTTCCGCAAGATAGACTTGATGCGAGTGACGCTTCGAGTCGAGCTGAGTTACAGATCCACGCGTGATTTCTCGTGAGATTGTCGCTTTACTGCGATGAAGCTTCTGTGCAATCACGGTCGCGGTGTCGCCAGCAGCCTGAAGGGCCTGAATTGTAGCACGGTCGCTAAAACTGAGTTGTTGGTAATGCTTGTGGGTATTAGTCTGAGAGTGGGTCATGAAGATTCCTGCTTTCTTGTTTAGCTAGCACTAACAAGAATAGGTCTTCATGGCCTTTATGGTCTAGTCGTCAGGGTGTTGCACTTGAATTGTAAACTGGAGAAACGATTATTTCTACAAAACATTCAAATAAGTATTTCAATGTTTTGGAAAAAGGGGTATAATATATTCAAATGAATATTTGAATGATAATGGAGTGATGATGTTGAGTAATAAAGATACTTGTGAAATTTATTGTTATGACGAAAAAAAAGTCAATCGAATACGAGAAGAGTTACAAAAAGAAGATATATCTAGTGTTTCCCAATTATTTAAAGCACTTGCAGATGAAAATAGGGCAAAAATTACCTATGCCTTATGCCAAGATGGGGAGTTATGCGTGTGTGACGTTGCGAATATCATTGGTTCCACTGTTGCAACAGCGTCCCATCACTTACGAACCCTTCACAAACAAGGGATTGTGAAGTATCGAAAAGAAGGAAAATTGGCGTTTTATTCACTAGATAATGAATATATCAAACAGTTAATACTTATTACTTTAGCTCATAAAAATGAGGTGAAAGCCAATGTCTGATCAACAAGCAAAATTATCTGAAGAAGAAATGAAAACCTATCGTGTTCAAGGATTTACTTGTACCAATTGTGCAGGCATCTTCGAAAACAATGTGAAACAATTACCAGGAGTTAAAGACGCGAAAGTGAATTTTGGAGCCTCTAAAGTTTATGTTCAAGGAAATACAACAATTGAGGAACTAGAAAAAGCAGGAGCATTTGAAAATTTAAAAGTTCGGGATGAAAAAGAACAAAAGGTAGAGCGTGAACCTTTCTGGAAGCAAAAAGAAAACATTAAGGTCTATATTTCAGCGTTATTACTTGTGATTAGTTGGTTTTTGGGCGAGCAATTAGGAGAAGAACATCTTCTTCCAATGATCGGCTACGCAGCATCCATTTTAATTGGTGGATATACACTGTTTATTAAAGGTCTTAAAAATCTAAGCAGATTAAAATTCGATATGAATACGCTCATGACGATTGCTATTATAGGTGCTGCGATCATTGGTAAATGGGGTGAAGGCGCAACAGTTGTTATCCTATTCGCTATCAGTGAAGCGTTAGAACGTTATTCAACGGATAAAGCTCGTCAATCTATTGGATCATTAATGGATATTGCCCCAAAAGAAGCATTAATTCGGCGTGGAAATGAAGAAATGATGATTCACGTTGAAGATATTCAAGTTGGAGACATTATGATTGTAAAACCTGGTCAAAAATTAGCAATGGATGGATTAGTTATTAAAGGTACATCTACACTAAATCAGGCTGCTATTACTGGGGAAAGTGTTCCAGTAACAAAAACAATTGATGATGAAGTGTTTGCAGGAACATTGAATGAAGAAGGGTTACTTGAAGTTAAAGTAACAAAACGAGATGAAGATACTACTATTTCAAAAATTATTCATCTTGTAGAAGAAGCTCAAGCAGAACGATCACCTTCTCAAGCATTTGTCGATAAATTTGCGAAATACTATACACCAGCTATTGTGCTTTTAGCTCTTTTAATTGCAGTTGTTCCTCCATTATTCGGTGGAGATTGGAGCCAATGGCTTTATCAAGGTTTAGCTGTGTTAGTAGTTGGTTGTCCGTGTGCTTTAGTTGTTTCAACTCCAGTTGCCGTAGTTACTGCAATAGGGAATGCGGCAAAAAATGGTGTGTTAATTAAAGGTGGTATCCATTTAGAAGAAGCAGGACACTTAAAAGCCATTGCTTTTGATAAAACAGGAACATTAACAAAAGGTATTCCTGCTATAACAGACATCGTGACGTATGGTGGAAATGAAAATGAATTGCTTACAGTTACAGCAGCCATTGAAAAAGGATCACAACATCCACTTGCTTCAGCCATTGTAAGAAAAGCAGAAGAAAATGGATTGAATTTAAATGGTGTTTCGGTTGAAGAGTTCCAATCTATTACAGGTAAAGGTGTAAAAGCAAAAGTAAATAACGAAATGTATTATGTAGGAAGTCCAAATCTGTTTGAAGAATTACATCAAACAATTGAAAGTACCATCAAAGAAAGAATTACTCGTATGCAAACAGAAGGAAAAACCGTAATGGTTTTAGGAACGGAAAAAGAAATTCTTTCGTTAATTGCCGTAGCAGATGAAATGAGAGAAACATCAAAAGAAGTTATTAGTAAATTGAATCATATCGGAATTGAAACAGTAATGCTGACTGGTGATAATCAAAGAACCGCAGAAGCAATTGGAAAACAAGTCGGTGTTTCGGATATTAAAGCTGATTTATTACCAGAGGATAAGCTGAATTTCATTAAAGAACTTCTTGGAAAACATCAAAGTGTAGGAATGGTTGGAGATGGTGTTAATGATGCACCAGCACTTGCAGCTTCTTCAGTTGGTGTCGCAATGGGTGGTGCTGGAACGGATACTGCATTAGAAACGGCTGATATTGCTTTAATGGCTGATGATTTAAGCAAATTGCCATATACTATCAAATTAAGCCGTAAGGCTTTAGCAATTATCAAACAAAACATTACCTTCTCTTTAGCCGTTAAATTAGTAGCATTACTATTAGTTATGCCTGGTTGGTTAACTTTATGGATAGCAATTTTTGCCGATATGGGAGCAACGTTACTTGTTACACTAAACAGTTTACGACTATTGAAGGTTAAAGGGTAGATTGCAAATTTAATCCGAATTTTTGGACAAATTTGTCAGCATAACCTGATACGGTGTTTGCCAGTCGAGTATTTTAAGCGGTCGCTGGTTAATTTGGAGTAACGTCGTCGTTAAATCTTGAGCACTAATGTGCTCAAAACGAGTCCCTTTAGGATAAAAAGGGTATTCGGATTTTATGGTGGAAAAGGGCTTATAAATCACCCTTCTCCAAATTCTTAATAAGTGTGGAAAAATCGACACCAAAGTTGTCTGTAATGTCGTGATCATTCACTTCATACCAATTGAAAGTATCGTATAACATAGCCTTATTGAAAGCACTTGAATTAAATCGTGGCTTACGCTTTTTATGGAGCTTCTCATTGAAAAGGATTTTGGCTCGTAAGGCATCAAACGAGTAACCTCTACCCATTCGCTCTACCTGCCTAATAATGCTGTTAATTGACTCCGTATAAGCATTAGTGAGCCTTTTATCAAAGTAGTTGAATATTTCGGCATGCCAGTTGTCTACGGCTCTCACGAGGTCTTTATATGCGTCTTTAGAGTTGCTGGACATACAACGGTGTCTCCATTGACTATAACGAAGATGACCTTCATCTGGATCAGGAGTATCCCATATCCAGTAAAACTCTTCTTTGAGTTCATAGGCTTCTTTTAAAGCAGGAAGATTACCTAACCAAGTATCTAAGAGGAATGATTCACGTTCATTTAAATCGTGTTTACGCTTTAGAAGGATAAAACTTTCACGCATAAGGGTACGTCTTTCTTTTTGGCTCATATGAGCTTTCAAAGACTTCCTGACGTTATCTAAGGCTTGATTAGCCATTCTAACTACATGAAACTTATCTACGACAACTTTAGCGTGTGGAAGGATAGTGTTCACTGCGTCTTTGTAGGGCTTCCACATATCCATTGTGACGTACTCAATGTAAGTCCTGTCACTGATTTCTGAGAGACGTTGGATGACTGTTTCCTTGTTACGGTTAGGCTTGATGTCATAAATAGTCCTGCGTTCAATATTAGTCAATACAAGCCGAGGTCTACGGATAATATGTATCTCGTCTATCCCAAGCCACTTAGGAGTTTCAAACTGGTATTCACGTTCTTTGAGTGCCACATAGTCCTTAAAAACGTTCCTAATGGTTTTCTCGTCAACACCAACGCTTTCTGCGACTTCTACAAAGGTCTTAGACATGGATTGCTCTTGAATGGACTTTAAAAGCCTTTTGGTCATACTACGCTTTTCATCTACAGATATTAGGCGTTCCCAGAAGGTAGATCCGCATTCACGACACTTGTATCGTCTACGGTTCAATTGTAAGCCCACTCGCTTTAAACGAATGGGCAAATCCATAATTAGTTGATTTCTTGAACTGTGTTTGTACAACTTGTCAAAACCACATTCAGGACAACGTTCAGGTGGTCCGACTGCTTCAACTTTAAACATCATATCGGTTTCATTTTCTTGTGGCGGCTCTATTGTTTTAATGTCTGGTAGGGATAATAAGTCTGACATATTATTCATCCTTTATTACTCTGCGGTGTTAAGGTATCAATTATAGATTTGATGTCGAAATCATCAGTGTTAAATTATTTTTGTGACCACAAATGCACTTAGAAAATCCCTTAAAGCATTAGCTGGTTCACTTGAATAGGGAGTTGTAAAAAAGTTCCCTTAGCCTGCACAGCAAGATAATTTCGAAACATCTTTATCAAAAGTTAGGGCAGCCAGCTTCAATCCTTCTGCCATTGTTAGATATGGAGCCATCGTTTCTCTCAGATCTCCAACAGTTAAACCGAATTTCACAGCTAATGTTGCTGCATAAATTACGTCTCCTGCGTTTTCTGCCACTACATGCGCCCCTAACACTTTCAATGTTTTCGCGTCTGCCACTAATTTGAAAACACCTGTTGTTTCCCGATTAACGAGCGCTCTTGGAACAGCATCCAACGGCAATACCGATGTTTTCACTTCATATCCTTTTTCTTTTGCCTGTTGCTCCGTTAAACCAACCGTTGCAATCGATGGAGAAGTAAACGTAACGCCTGGAACCACTTCTAAATTGACCTTTTGATTTAGTCCTCCGATTGCATTACGAGCAGCAAGTCCACCTTCATAAGCAGCTACATAAACAAATTGGGGACCGAGAGTGACATCTCCAGCTGAATAAATTCGGGAATTGGTCGTTTTAAGATAATCATCAATGACAATTTCACCACGGGAACCAACTTCAACGCCTGCTGCATGTAAGTTTAATGATTCTGTATTTGGTTTTCTTCCAGTGGCAATTAGCAATTGTTCTGCTTCAATAATTCGCTTTTTACCATTTATCTCAATATGAACTTTTTTAATGTCTCCATCTTGCTCAACTCGTTCATAGGTTGCACCTGTTACTAAATTAATTCCCTGTTCTGTTAAGGCCTTAGTAATGGCTTCTGAAATTTCAGGATCGTATTCTTTTAATAGACGCTCGCTTCTTTGAATCAAAGTGACTTCTGACCCGAGGTTATGAAATAGTTGTCCTAATTCCATGCCGATATATCCTGAACCAATTACGGTAAGACGATTTGGAACCTTCTTTAATTCCAATAAGCTAGTGCTTGTTAAATAATCTACTTCATCTAATCCGGGAATATTAGGTGCAGTTGAAGAAGCACCTGTAGCTATTAAAAATCTTTTGGCTGTGATTTGATTGCCATTTACTTCAACTGTATTTTCATTTACGAATTTTGCTTCACCTTTTATTAATTCAAAACCATAATCATCAATTAAATTCACATATTTTTCATTTCGCATCTCGGTTACTAAATCATTCTTTTGTTTTACTAATGGCGCTAAATCAACATTTGAAGCCGAAGTGTGTAATCCCACAAATGGATTATTTTTTGCTAGATGATTGATTTCCCCTGCTCTTAATAAGGTCTTAGAAGGAACGCATCCGACATTAACGCAAGTTCCACCCACCGTTCCACGCTCAATCATAGCCACTTTTGCGTTCAAAGTAACGGCTTCAATGGCAGATGAAAAGGCAGCTCCACCAGAACCGATGATGATGTAATCATAATCATAGTTACCTTCATCATTTAAACTTACATCTGTCCTTTTTTCCGATTGCACTTGTATTTCTTCTGCTTCGCCCGGTTGATATTGTGCGTCAGTAATCGCTGTTTTCGCGATGTCAATGTCTACATCATACGGTAGTTCAAACAGTGCTTCTCCGCGACGAAAGTCTACTTCAATCCCTTTTGCACCTGCATTTTCAAGAGCAACCGCAATATGTTCTTCACAACCAGTGCAGGTCATTCCTTCAACGTTCAGCCGATATTTTTTCAATAAATTCGTCTTTTGTTCCGATTGAAATTCTTCTGCTTCGCCCGGGTGATAGTTTGCGTCAGCAATCGCCTTTATTGCGCTTTCAACCTCAATATCATCGGGCAGTTCAAATACTGCTTCACCTCGACGATAACTAGACTCAATATTTTTAGCACCTATCTTTTCAAGTGCTGATTCTACGTGTTTTTCACAACCCGTACAAGTCATTCCTGAAATGTTTACCTTAAATTTATTCATAAAAAAGCTCCTTTCGTTAATTAATCTCTCATGTTAATGTTTCTATTATTGGACACGAATGTAATTGCTTTTCATCTGGACATCGTTGTTTTAAGTCGTCTAACATAGTTTCAATTCGTTTTAAATCCTCTATTTGTTTTTGCACTTCCTTTTGTTTTTTAGAAACAAATTCGAACATATCTTGACAACGAACTTCATCTTTATCTACAACACCAAGTAATTTATAAATCTCGCTTAAAGAGAAACCAAGTTCCTGTATTCGTTTAATAAACCCAACACGCTTAACGTCATCATATGAATATATCCGATAACCAGCTTCCGTTCGGTGAGGTTCTTGTAATAAATTTTTTCGCTCGTAATATCTGATCGTTTCTTTATTAACTCCACATTTATCTGCAAACTCACTAATGCGATAAATCATCTTATTTCACCCCACGAATATTATAAACCGTGTACCATAGTACACGTTCCAGACTGAAGACAAAGTCCTCCAAATACG
>NZ_AZFZ01000075.1 GCF_001435895.1 Lentilactobacillus parafarraginis DSM 18390 = JCM 14109
TTTGGCGTGATTATTAGCTTTCAAGTTTCAGATATCAGTTAGTTTCTTCCACTCATCAAAGGTCATGTTCTTAATGAGTTTGCCCTTGCCGGTTTTGGGATCGCGCATCCAACGTTCTTTAGTCTCTGGTAATCCTTCAATCCATGGTGCGGTAGTACAGCGGCAACGGGCATGGATTGGTGGACAGTTAACTCCAGGCTTACGTTCACTGACCTTAAAACGCTGTCCATCCAGCTTGGCACAGACTTCACAGGTGTGAGATTCAAGCGTCGCCATATACTCATACTCTTCAATCTCGTTTTCTTCATATCCCTTAGCCGTGGCCTCTTCTTGGACATGCGCCATCTCAGAGATAATCAGCCGATGGATGTTATTCTTCTCAACGTTTTGAAACCGAGCATGGAACATCTGAGCTATCTTAGGTTCTGAATAACCAAGCAAGGTGCCACGAAGCACCGTGTCCATCAGCATCGACGGCATCTCCTTGCGGTAGTTGCTCCATATCCGTTTTGAGAAGTCTTTACCATCTTTGCCCCATGGCTCTGAGACCACAATCCTTAACTGAGCTTCATTGAATCTTGCGAAATTAGCGGTTATCTGGGCCTTAGCGGCTTGTAGATTATAGTTCGTCTGCATATACGTTTCATCGTACTGTTTGGCTAGCTCTTTGCGCATTGATTCGGTCTGAGAACCCGCAAAACTCGAAGTATGCTGTCTCAGTTGAGCTTCAAGGTCTTGTAGTCGGGCAATCCGTGACTTGTAATATTCAGAGTTAAGCTCCTGATCGTGGCCACCTTCTTTAGCCAGGTGCTCAAACTCTTTAAGTGTCAGCTCCCAGTGCTTGGTGTTGATGTTAGCTAAAAGCTTTTGGGCTTCTTCCTTAGTAATCCCAGCATTCGCCGCATAACGAACGTACCAATCTTCTAGGTCTTTATGAAGCGTCTGATATAGACCATTTAGCTCCGGTTGTAAAGCCCGTTCATAATCTTCAGTATTTTTTAGCTGCTTGGCTTTAACGGTGAGAAAACGTCGTGTCCAGTAAGCCTGATTACTCTGTTGGCTCATCATCTTCACCGCCGTTCAAGCTGTTCAATGCATCGGGATTGTCATAACCATCACGCTTTACAATATCGTCTTGCTTATCCCGTAACTCTTGCTGCCAATCATCTACAATTGGATTAGCTTTGGCAATGGCTTCTTCAGAACTGTATTGAGCAACTTGTGAAACGGTCTGGGCTTTCTCCAGGTCATTCTGGACTTGATTGCGATGCCAAGCTTGATTAATCGAGCGACTATCAGCATCGCTAACTCCCATCCAATTCATGATGGCACGGATAAGGGTATTCAACGAATCGGTAAAGTAACTTTCAGTTGTGCCAGTTTTTAATTCCAACGTACTATACAGCATTTTAATGGCTGTTCCAGAAGCGTTGCTATCATTCTTAAAGTCTGCCGGATCAATTCCTTCACCATACGTAAAGATATCTGCTTTCGTTGATTCTAGTAATGTGTTGCGAGCTTCCACAGGAATATCAATTGTGAGTTTATCAACGCCAGATTTATCAGTGCCACCAACATTATCAACTTTAATTGCATGGGCTTCCTTAAGCGTCTTCTTGAACTCTTCAAGTGATTCACCGCCATAGTTTGTAAGAATTAGAATGACCTGCTGAATGTCATCAACATCGTTTACAAAACCGTTATAGACATTGTCGTAGACATCAATTAAACCTTTGTATTTCTTGAGGTCCGGCAACTCGTATTTATTCTTACTGAATGGAATAAACGGTATCTTGCCTAAACCATGGTTCAATTTGCTACTCGTTCCGGTCTCTGCTCCACTGCTAACATCGTAAATTGAAAACCAGTCTTCACATAGCTCCAAGTCTGTGTAATTGGGTAGTTCGGACTTAAAGACAGTACAATCTTTATCAGTCCAATATTCATGGATACTGAAGTGTTTACCAGTTTCTGGGTTTAACTGTTGATAAGTTCGCCTAACTGCTAGTAATTTACGATTAAGATCACTTGAATAGATTGGTGTAATTTGACTAGGCGGGACAATTCCATAACGGAATTGATTATCATCATCAATCCAGTAATGCAGCCAGCCAACACCAGCATTGGCAGCATCAACAACCAATTGATTCAATCGCAGCTTGAATTCGTCGCCGAGTGTGTCAGTAATCTTGTCATTCAAGCTATCGTCTTGAACGTCAATATCTGGTGGAACAGTAGTCAAGTAACCGGCTTCCTGGTCAACTAACAACTCGTGGAAGTTATGAGATACTCGATTATCTGCCGAACGTAGGATGTCGTCTTTACCATGTTCATTAAGCTTAGATTCCCCATTGTTACGATTAGTAATATCGTTCTCATTTTTGTAATAGCGTAACGATCGTTGGAACTGATGATTGAATCTGTTGCGTCGTTTATCAGTGGCTTTTAGTAAGTCCTGCATCTGTTTTATTTCCAAGGAACGAAGCCTCCTTTCTTCATAAGTGATTCCAATTCGTATCTGGTCTTATCAATCGTATGATCATTGCCGTCAGGATAACCGGCCTTGAAATTGCCATTGGCATCTTTAGCTAATTCGTAACCTTTAAACTCACGGGCGGTATTTGGACAACGACGAGGGTCAATCACAATCTCTCGTAAATCCTGTAGCCATTTGAAACCATGCTCGCGGCTACCAGGGCCTTTCTTAGCCCCCATTACATTGATGCCTAAGTCTCGAAATTCAGCAATGGTTCTGGGTTCTGCTGAATCAGCAATGATCGGTTCATTCATTGGATTAAGCTTCTTGATAGCTTCCACAGCTTCACGGTTAGTCATGCCGACTTGATAAATTTCGTTAAATAAAAAGATTCGGCGCCTTGCCGAGTCCCAATAAGCATCACCATAAGCTAATGGATCATGAGCAAAACCAAAGTCTAGACCATGGTAAATCTTATCGAAGTGTGATATTTCTTCGTCAGTAATCTCTCTTATGGTAAGGTTGTTAAAGACTTCAGCACCAGTACCAGTAACCTCACCCAGATATTCATGAGCATAAGCTTTAGGATTATCTTTCTTTAGTTGTTCTGCATCAGCTAAAAACTCTTTACCTAACCATGCTTTAGGAACAGACCGATAATCAGACGAATGAACCAACGTGTCTTCACGTAAGGTCGCTGCATCACTAGCTTCATTAACCCAATTGTTTTGGGAAGCTGGTGGATTATAAGAATAGAAGGTGACGATGTTCGAACCGCCACGATTAAGTGACTGATTAATGTTTCGAATCTCAACCATACCATTAAAGTCGGCAGCTTCTTCGTAGTGTTTGAATTTTGTATAACCACGCCGAAATTTCTGCGACTTAACTTTCTGCGGTTTATCAGCACCCTTGAACCGTATCTGTTGACCGGTTGGTAAGTAAGTTAACTGCATTGGACTAACGGAATCTAGCCACAGGTCCGAAACACCTAACTGATCAATTGCCCACAGGTATTGGTCAAACACGGAATCCCGTAACGTTGCCGCAACTTTTCGTAAGACAATCGCATTCGCTTCTGGGTCGGTCATAATCCGCATCACAATTTCAAGCGAAATAAAAGAGGACTTAGTTGAACCTCGCCCTCCCTTTAACCAATAGTTTGAATGTTTATGTTGTTTTAAATCCCAGTGCAATCTGTAAAACGAGGGAGCAATGAGGGATGATAATCTAACCATCGCGATCACTCTCCGGCGGAACATCATCAAGAATCTGAATCGGATTAACATTAGCGTTAATGTCATGTTTCTGAGTGGGGATGAAGCCGGCCCGGTCAAGCAAATCTTTAGCAGCATTATATCTAACCAATTCACTCCGAGCATTTAAAAGTTTCAGCATTGTACTCATTGCTTTTGGTGTCGATCGTGAAATGGTTTCATTAGTATATAGCCGCATTGCTTCAATGAAACCTTTGTCCCTTTTCCACCTAGAAAGTGTTGTTGGATGAATTTTTAATTGAGCGCTAATTTCTTTTTGTGAGAGATTACCCTCAAACATTAATTCAATTGCCTTCTGTTGATTCTTCGTTATCATGCAATCTCTCCTTTCTGTTAGCACTTTTTAGCCATCAAATTATAAACCCGCTCACCTCTATGTTCCTCTGCATGACATGAGCTACAAAGGGTAATTCCGTTGTCTACATTGATTCGGTTTACTGGATCATTTGACCAATATGAAATATGATGTGCACATAAATTTAAATGGCTTCCGCAATGCTGGCAAGTATATTTATCCCTTTCGAGGACTCGTTTCCTCCAACGCTTTACTAACATATCCTCACGATCAGTGATGACCGCCGATTGTTCAATTAAGTTATTTGTCTGATGAACCCCAAGATAATAATTTAAAAGTACTCGTGCTGCCATCTTCTGATATGAAGTGGCGTTGATCGAAATAATTACCGCTAATCCGTCAACGCAGATTTTTAAATTGAATTTCTTACATAAGCACCGTTTCAATAAACACTCCGCGGCCTTAATTTGTTGTTTAATTGGGTCTTGCATGCTTCGAATATGACGAATTTCATCAGTCATTAAGGCGGCTTGTGTGGCATTGCCGCTAATTAAATATTCGTCAGCAAATTTTTGCTGTTTTATTGTTAGTTTTGCCATCATCAAGCCTCCTTAATTTCATGCATTAAAAAAGCCGCCACACCAGTAGCGACTATCGAAGATAATGAAAGTAGTGTCATTTCTGACAAAACAGTACAACGGAATCGAACCGTCATACCGCAATTTTATTTAGGATGGTAGTATAGAAAACTTCTTAATTTTCTATACTACCAATTTAACACTTAAAAACAGGTCATTTGGACGCGTTTTGGACACTTATAATCCTAATTGATTTGAAAGCCTTTCGAAAAATCTAATTCGTCTTTTCTTTACTGTGGTTGGTGATAAATGAACTTTCTCCGCGACCCCATAAACATTAAGGGTGGGATGCTGCTTAATGTACAATTCTTCAATGATTGCCTTAGTATCAGGATCACACTCATTTAAACACTGTTCTACCGCCTTTGCATGTCGCTTCAACGTGTTCAAGCGTTTATCAATTGCTAAGGTAATGGCCATGTCTTGAACCCCAGTGTTGTTCTTGTATTGTGCTCGGCCACCGCCCACATTTTCATCACGAAATTCTTGGAACTGATTGGTCAATTCGTCTTCACGTTTTTTAATATATTGATTAGTTTGGGGATAATCAGAAATAATCTCCGCAATATAATCAAACAAAGCTTTTTTCAGCTTAATCACCCCCATTTTTGTAGTAAAGCCACAATGCCCAAGAAAATAGTGCCGTAATGCAGACGACAACAATTGTTAAAAACGTTAAGAAATCCATGGTTAGCCCTCCTATTTACTTGGGATTAGTTCAAGCAATTGCCCTTTTAAACGGGCCCCAGTATAGTCAATTCCCTGACGGTCAAGATAATCTTTAATTTCAGGGATGGTACTATATGCGTCTGGAATATCCGGATTGTCATTATGAGCGAACATCTTAGAATATTCATCAGAGGTGTCAGAACTACGGCGATCATGAAACTCACGATCAGCGATGTAGTAAAATCCCTTTTCGTTTGGTACGCCGCGATTGGCTGTTGCATAACTTAAAAATAATTTTTTGGCACATTTAGGGCACTTGATAAAGTGGAAGCCAAACGGCACAGTATCACTTGTGCGAGTACTGGTGTATCCACAGAATGGGCACTCAATATCAGTGTTAACTTGTTCGCCATAGTCGGGTATATCTGATACAGATGAATCAGTTGGCTTAGAATCACCATCATCCTCAACGTTCAATTCATCATCATTACCGGTTACTAACTGATGCAATTTGAAAATTTCTTTGAATGTTAATTCGCGATCGGCTTCCAAAGATACTTTCAACCCTTTAAAACTCATGCTAGCTGTCATTGTATTCATTTCATTTTTCCTCCAAATCTTCAATTCGTCCCATTACATAACTGATTACCATCATCAAAGTAGCAACGGCGTAAAATATATAAAAGTCTGCTGATTCTAAATTCCATTTATTCACATAGCCCAGCCAACATTGACTGGCATAAATGATTATCCAAACTGCTAAGCTTCTAATCAGAGCCATTGTCCGCCTCCAAAGACTTTAACAAGTTGCCGACTAGTCTTTTAAATTCATCAATATCCTCCTTGGTTGGTCTAGGCCCAGCACCAAACCCTTCCAACCAAATCTCCAAATCATCCCGCGCTGTATCAAAATCAATCATTTGTCTGCCTCCTCATAAGTCTTTTTGAAAATATCATCTTTGATGACCCAATGCTCACCAGCAACGCCGGTGGCTATCCAATCGCCTTTATTGATCTTCATATCGCCTTCTTTGGTTTCCAGATATGATTGAAAGCCACTAGGGAATTGAATAGCTCCATATTTCAAAGCCATTTCAGGGGTACCATCAAACTGCTCAGCCTTGATAGTGGCAATCTTCCGATAAGTTTTACTCATTTAAATTACCTCCTGATGGTAAATAACAGCTTTATTAAGCGTTCTAATGATTCTTTGATAGTAATTAATAACTGTTGATGTTCTCTCTATGCAGTCAAATAGCTCGCGCATATCTAATCCACAATCTGTAGCTAAAGAAATCATATTTACCTCACCATATAATCCTTCATAGCTATTAATAGATTGATTAAGCACGTATCTTAGCTTTTTTAATTTGTTGTTCTTAACAAAGCTATTCATTTGTCTGCCTCCAATAAGTCCTTGTTTTCATGAATATTTCCGATAATTTCAATACTTTTTTCAGTGCAAGCACATGCCAGCCATGATGATGAGCTATAGGATTTTGGGCTTTCTTTCACCACAAAACCGGCGTCACGATACACAACTGGCCCTATCCAATCCTGCTTTCTATAAACATTTGAATGCCAGGCTAGAATATCGCCTTCATAAATATTTTTACCATTTTTATCTTGTAGACCAGTGAATTGTTCAACTGAATCTCCAATAGAGCTAGTAAGATACGCTGTTGCACTTCCAATTCCGTCTTCGCAGTCCAAGGATATTCCTAATCCTCGATCATTACCGTTGGAACTCAATCTACGATATTCTCCCTGCGCTGAACCCCATACTCTAAATTTAATCTCTCTGCTCATAATTTATTCTCCTTTAGTGTTTCATCACCCACGCTTTAAGCATGTTCATGAACTTGGTATATTGCTCAAGTGGCACATACAAAAAGTCACAATTGCCGCCTGTAAATCCAACCACAAAACTATCTTTACCTGTCCCTTTCGATACGTAACTAACATTGCTTAATGCAATGGCCATTTGTCCATCTTTGTCTTCATATTCAAACATTTAATCACCTTATTCATTAACGGGTTTTACCTGAACACCGTTATCAAGTAAATTGACAATGCGCTTAGTTTCATCAATACCGAACTGTTGAATCAAGTCCCCGGCTTTAACCCTCGAATTTTTTAAACCGCAAGCAAAGTAGTGATTATCTTTTTTGGACCGAGTTACATATTGTTGACCATTATAACCAACCAACCCATTAAGCCGGACACGATACTTAGGTTTCTGGTATCCGATAAGATCGTTGTTTAAAATAGCGTAAATTAAATTTTCAAGTTCATCTTGTTCATAATCAACGTCGCCTGCTGCAATTCGATTGAGTAAATTTCTGATTTCGTCAGTCGAGCTTTTGCCATGGGGGACGGCCGTATATGTTTGATATAACTTTTTATTCTTAATTTTCATTTGTTTTATCCCTTTCTTGACGATGAATACCGGGTGTCTCGATAACGCCGAATGGTGGTGCGAACATACTTCAATTGAACTTCCAGGATGTGGCTAATTTGACGGGCATTGAATCCCATTTCAACGAGGCGCCCTACGTCTTTACGGACGCGATAAACTTTTGTTACCGACATTTCCGGGAATGTTAACTCTTTAAATTCAATCACCGGCTCGATATTGACGCACCGCCGGATCATCCACATTTCTTTACTATCATTGGGAGCATCCATGACAGAGCCATAAGCATCTTCGCAATCACGGATAGCTTCCAATAACCTGGTAAAGAATGCATGATGTATCATTCGATGTTGCTCAATCCGTTTGTAATAACGATTAATTTTAGTTTCCAGCAATTTCATGACCTTCACCTGCCCCAATTTGTCGAATTCGCTTATTAACTGTTGACAAGCTCAAACCAAGTTTTAACGCAATGGCTTCATGAGTGAGTTCTCTCTTCATTAGCCTTCGAATCACAATTATTTGACGATGAACATCGCCCTCTGGACTACCGGCCATTTTTAAAACGATTTGATGGCAAGCCTGTAATTCAGGGCAACCATACGGTGCTTTGCTGGTACTGCCATACTTAGCTTCCACCGCATGGACGGCTTGGATTAAATCAGCGCTTAATTTACTCATGACTATCACTCTCCAATAATTTTTAACGCGTCATCTACAGAACGAGCCACGCCGTATAACACTGGATATTGCTTAATAAATTTTGCAAACCGTTTCTGATCATCACGCAATCGTCCCGTTTCGTTTTTACATTCAATAAAGAATATTTTTCCATCTGAGTGTTTGAACCCGAATAAATCGGGATAGCCACGTGGTAAACCAGTATCAAACCAACGGCCATTTTCCATTAAAACTTTACCAACGTTGGCTCTAAACACGGTGCAACCATGTTTTGAAAGCTCAACGCGAATGTCATTTTGTATTTTATGTTCTGCTGTCATAATTCATCCGAATACATGTATACAGTAACTGTTTACACCGAAAATAGTTGCTTATTCTTACTCTCCCAAGGGTTGTGGGACTTTGCATGCACGAATACACCACTTTTTCAACACTCTATATATAGGCTATATACAGGGTATATATATTATTATTATTATAAGTGTATGTAGTGTATTCTTAATGGTATTAATGCCATGTGTCCCAAGGGTTTTCGGATGCATACACCTATTAAAATTTCTGTATACATACTGTATTTTACTGTATTCGTTTTCGATACCCCCTTTGAGAAACATTCCCAAATCGTTTTTGAACAGCTTGCCAATCATGATGGTTGTCCATGACATATTTAATTTTTCTTGCTAATTTTGGATTGTTAATTAAATCCTCAATTGTCAAATCAAGTGCAACACTAA